>NZ_DCYU01000097.1:0-45595 GCF_002331165.1 Pseudoalteromonas sp. UBA2102 | reverse complement strand
CCAGTATCACCCACCACATATAAACACTTCAAACTACCTAAGTTAAAAATTTCCATAAATATCACTCTTGATTTGTCTTTTGCAAAACGATTAATCTATATGCTATAAAATTATATAAAGGTAATTAACTCAGTTATAAGAAAAAGAGAGCATCGCTGTCCTTTACAAATAATGGCGAGGGTTACCGGTATCAAGCCAAACCATCTCCCACCACATATAAACACTTCTAAAGCATCTAAACTCCTCTGAAAAATTATTATAAAAATCCTATTTGGGTAATTAATCCAGTTGTAACAAAAAAGAGAGCATCGCCGCCCTTTACAAATAAAGGCGAGTGCCACTGGTTCAAGTCCAATATCACCCACCACATATAAAGACTTCTAAAGCATCTAAACTCTTCTGAATAATTATTACAAAAATTCTATTTGGGTAATTAATCTAGCTGTAAGAAAAAGAGAGCATCGCCATCCTTTACAGATAATGGCGAGGGTCACTGGTTTAAGTCCAGTATCACCCACCACATATAAAGACTTCTAAAGCATCTAAACTCTTCTGAATAATTATTACAAAAATCCTATTTGGGTAATTAATCTAGCTGTAAGAAAAAGAGAGCATCGCCTCCTTTACAAATAATGGCGAGTGCCACTGGTTCAAGTCCAATATCACCCACCACGTATAAACACTCCACAAAAACCTAGATTATTTTAACTATTATTTAGAGCTGCTTTTTACCTATTAATTAAGCATTGGTTTTAAATCGCTAAGGCCAAGATAATATGAAGCCATCTAAACGTATGAAAATAACTTAATCTTCTAATAACCTCGGCTAATAGTTAAATTCCCTTGTAAGCAGCTAAACTGTTGATTATAGTCTGTGATAAATCAAACAACATGTAAGCCAATGCCAACTAAGATCTACGCCAAAGCTAAAATACTGATAGTGGAAGAGCAGCCCCTCGCTCAAAGCTATATGAAACAGTCGCTAGAAAGGCTTGGCTTTCGGCAGTTGCACTTTGCCGATCATGCAATTGCAGCAAAAGAGCAATGTTTGGCTGAGCAATTTGATTTAATTGTATGTTCGTTTAATTTAAGCAAACACCAAGACGGCTACCAACTCTACGAAGAACTCCGTGTTAAGCAACTGATAAAAAACTCCACCGCGTTTATTTTTATTTCTGCAGAAACCAGTGGTGCGCTAGTGCATAGCGTTTTAGAGCTTCAACCCGACGACTTTTTGGTAAAGCCATTTACGGTACAAGAGTTAAAAACGCGGATTGAGCGTATTCTAAAACGTAAAAATGAGCTTCAGAGCATTTATACATTAGTAGATGATGGCAACGACTCTAAAGCAATAAAAGTAATCGATGCCGCTTTAAATAAAAAAAACAATATATACAGCCCTATCCTCCTTCGCTTAAAAGGAGATGCATTGCTTAGGCTAAACCGCAGTGAAGAAGCTAAAGACTTTTTTACCTCGGTGCTAGACATACAAAAATTTGCCTGGGCCAAAGTTGGTTTAGTAGAAGCCCTGATTGCTAATAATGAGCATATTCTTGCTCAACGCATGTTAAAAACCATGCTTGAGCGCCATGAAACACGTTTAGTTGCACTGGATTTACTCGGCCGATTAGAAATAAAACTAAACCAATTTGAATTGGCACAAGATTTTTTAAGCCAAGCAGTCGATATCGCGCCACGTAATATCCAAAGACAAAAATCGTTAAGCAATGTTTCGTTAATAAACCACGATTACGAAAAAAGCTACTTAACCCAAAAAGACATAGCCAGCTATGCGCGTCATTCTATTCATGACAGCCCCGACATCTATCTCAATGCAGCCCGTGCCGGTATAGACTTTGCTCTAACCACAGATCAAACAGACCAAATACAACGTATTTCGCGTCAAACTAATAAATACATAAATGATTTAAAAAAGCAGTTTCCTAACAACGCAAACCAATCTCAAATTGATGTACTTAATGCGCGTTTGCACTATTTAAAAGACGAGCACCAAAAAGCCAAGCGCCTTATAGAGCAACTTGATGACGACGATACGTTAATACGCTCTGTAGATGGGGCGCTTGATAAAGCAAAAGCGTTTCACGAGCTGGGTTTTCATCAAAAAGCACAAACATTATTTAGCCAAATAATTAGCCATTGTGAGCGCCACCCCAATATGAGTGATACAACTTACCTGCGTTACATTCAACAGCAGCAAAGTGAGCGTCGTGACATTAAAATGGGCCCTAAAGAGCTTAACAACCATGCAGTAACTCAATTTAATAGAGGGCAATTAAATACGGCGTTAGAGGCGTTTACGCAAGCATTTAGAGTAATGCCGCGTAACCCAAGCATTGCGCTTAATTTATTACAGTGTTTGTTTGATTCGACAAAACAAAAAGGCGGCACTTTTAACTTGGTTATTGCTAAAAAGTGTTACGCCCTTTTGAGTAACTCTACACTGCAGCCAGATCAGTCGCAGCGATTAGATAAAATTTTGCATATGGCAAAAGAAATGAAACTCGATATTCAATCCCCCTAGCGCTAACTAGCGGCTAGAAATAGCTGTTTATCTTGATTGAAAGCTAACTATATAATTAAAGCTTTTTCATTGCAGCGGCATTTACACAATAGCGCAAACCCGACGGTGCTGGCCCATCAGGAAAAATATGCCCTAAGTGTGCATCACACACATTACACACCACTTCAACGCGCTGCATACCATGGCTTAAATCGTTCACATAACCAATTGCATCGACAGTTGCAGGCTGCGTGAATGATGGCCAGCCTGTGCCGCTATCAAACTTTTCATCGGCATCAAAAAGTAAATTATCGCAGCATACACACGCGTATTTACCCGGTTCTAGTAATGTGCAACTTTGTGAGCTATGAGGGCGTTCTGTGCCCTTTTTACGTGTCACATAGTATTGCTCATCACTTAGCATTGCCTGCCATTGCGCGTCTGTTTTTACAACCTTTTCGCGTGGCGTAGGATTGCCATTATTGGCAAAATTTATAACATCATTCCAAGTAAGCATAATAGCCTCCTTCGGTATTAATAAGTGATTAGGGTCTGTTGATCTTTTAAGGTTAAATTTGCAGCAGTCTGTTTGGTATTTAGGCAAGGCAGAGCCTATGCAGTGTGGTTATTCCCCATAATTGGGCGATAACGTAGCATTAATGCCAAACAGGCGCTGCCCAACGGGTTCTTCCTAGGGGCTATTTACTCTTTGTTGCCTACATGGATTTAGGTAAAGGGCGTGAGCAGGACGCGGAAGCTTTGCTCAGCTTTTACTTAGCCCACTAGGTTACAAACTTCGCGCCGCGATTCAATAGCCCCTAGTTTGAACAAACTTTAATCCGCAAAGTTCAACAGCCCCTAACTAAAGCGAATAGTTTGCTTTTCGTGATCTGAAAGTATGCGCTTCATGTAGGCGTCTATGTCATTTTTTTGTGCGGGTAAACTTACACTAAATTGTCGCTCGTTATTGCTATGAATAATAAGCTCATCGTTCTTACTTTCTATATGTTCAATGTTGCCAATAACAAGCCATTGCGGGCCAAATTTTTTATCAAAAAAACCTGCCAAGCTAAATAACATTAAGTGCTGTGCATCGCGCTGAATAAAATTATCAAGCGTATTGCGCTTTTTAAAGGCGGGTGTCAGCCTGTAACAACACGAACAAAACACAAATAACCATAATCCTATTACGGCAGAAAACCAAATATGATCAGTTAGCGATGTAAACAACACCAAAGCGCCTAAGATAATGCCAATACCAAGCACTACAATGGCAATTTTTTTATTAATGTTATCCATTTAGCTCCCTTTTATTTAGCGTTTTTATCATCTGCTTTTTCAGTAGGCTCTGGCCAATCGTTAAAAAACACCTGCAAATAACGACTCTTTGCCAAGTACCACATTACCCAAAACACAATCACCATTTGCACAGCTAAAAACAGTGAAAACCTGTAATGACTATGTGCAGCTTGTATTGTTAACCAGCTTAAGTCGGTTATTGCACACACAAGTAACGGCCAGCGCATGTAGCGCCACACCATCGCTAAACGCGCACTTTGCTGATGAGAGTCGCGCGGGCGTCTTAAGCAAAATAAAAAAGTGGGCACTATCGCAATAGCGCCAATCGAAATTGCGATAAAAAAATCGTTTTTAGATTTAAAAAATAGCGACATTAAATCAAGCTCAGGGCGACGACTCAGCGCCGCTATAACCCAAATAAAATACGCACGTAGTAACACCAATAAACTCAGATGAAATGCAATTGGCGTACGGTAGCTTCCGTATTTATCCCAGTACTCGGGTCCATATCGGCTCATTTTATTACCCTAAGCATTGTACTTATCAAACAGTGCAATTAAGTCGTCTTCGCTAAGTATGTCTATGCCTAAATCTTGTGCTTTAGTTAATTTAGAGCCGGCTTTTTCGCCCGCCACCAATGCATCTGTTTTAGCCGACACACTACCGGCTACTTTTGCACCTAACTGTTGTAAGCGTGCTTTAGCATCGTTTCGGTTTAAAGTATTAAGAGTGCCAGTTAATACATAGGTTAGCCCAGCTAAGGGTTGCTCATCCTCTGAAGGCGGCGTTAGCGCTGGCCAATTAATACCTTGTTCAATTAAAGCATTAACCACATCTACATTATGTTGCTCATCAAAAAAGCCTCGAACATGAGTTGCTACAATAACGCCTACATCGCTCACTTGTGTAAGGCTTTCAATACTTGCTTGGGTTACCTTTTCAAGTGTTAAAAAATGATTTGCTAAGTTTTGCGCTGTGGCCTCGCCAACCTCACGAATACCCAGCGAATATAAAAACTTTGCAAGCGTCGTTGTTTTTGCAACTTCAAGCGCATCCACTAAGTTTTTAGCCGACTTAGGGCCCATACGCTCAAGTGACTCAAAGTGACCTTGTTTTAATATAAATAAATCTGCGGGGGTTTTTACCAGCTCTCTATCAACCAGCTGATCAACTATTTTGTCGCCTAAGCCATCTATATCAAGCGCTTTGCGTGATGCAAAATGCTTTATCGCTTGTTTACGCTGAGCTTGGCACACTAAGCCACCGGTACAACGAGCCACGGCCTCGTCTTCTACTTTTTCAACGTGTGAGTCACAAATGGGGCAACTGGCAGGAAATACAATGTCGCGAGCATCATCTGGGCGGCGCTCAAGTACTACTTGTGTAATTTGCGGAATAACATCGCCGGCGCGGCGTATAATTACTGTATCGCCTACCTTTACGCCTAAGCGGGCTATTTCATCGCCATTGTGCAGCGTTGCGTTTGATACCGTAACACCGCCTACAAATACAGGCTCTAAACGCGCTACCGGCGTTATAGCGCCTGTGCGACCAACCTGAAATTCTACATCAAGTAACTGGGTTATTTCTTCTTGCGCAGGAAACTTATAAGCAATTGCCCAGCGCGGTGCACGTGCAACAAACCCTAAACGCTCTTGTAAGGCTTTTTGGTTTATTTTAATTACTACGCCATCAATTTCATATTTAAGCTCGCTTCTGCGCGTTAAAATATCACTGTAGTAATCTAAAGCCGCTTGCGTACCTTCAACTAACTTTGTTTCTGGGCACAGCGGTAAACCCCAATCGGTTAATTTTGCCAATTGTTGGTAGTGATCCTCAGGGATTGTGCCATCGGCCACCAGCCCAGTGCTATAAGCATAAAACATTAATGGGCGCTTAGCGGTGATTTTTGAATCAAGCTGGCGTAGACTACCTGCGGCTGCATTTCGTGGATTTACAAATACTTTTTCGCCACGTTTTTCGGCTTCGCTGTTTAGTTTTTCGAACCCAGCGCTATCCATAAATACTTCGCCACGTACTTCAAGCTCTGCGGGGTAATCGCCACGCAGCTTAAGGGGCACGTTACGGATTGTTTTTACATTTTGTGTAATATTCTCGCCAGTAAAACCATCGCCACGAGTTGCGGCCTGCACAAGCACGCCGTCACGGTAAATAATCGACACAGCCAAGCCATCTAACTTAGGCTCACAACAAAAAGTGAGCTCATCTTGGCTCATTAAACGCTCTTTAATACGGCGGTTAAAGGCGCTAAATTCTTCTTCACTAAAGGCGTTATCAAGCGATAACATAGGCACTTGGTGAGCAACTTGTTCAAATTTACTCAGCGCAGCACCTCCGACCTTTTGAGTGGGTGAGTCTGGCGTTAAAAATTCTGGGTTTTCTCTTTCAAGAGCGCTTAACTCGCGCAATAGTCTGTCGTATTCTGCATCAGGAATACTGGGTGTATCAAGGACATAATAATTGTAGTTGTGTTGCTCTAACGTACTACGAAGATGATTAATTTGCTCACTAATGCTGCTAGACATTTAAACCTCAAAAAACATAAAAAAAGCCACTTTTAGGTAAGTGGCTTAATAAAAATAATGTGTGCGTATAAATTACGCAGAAAATGCACGAACCTGCTCAACATATTGACGAACGCGCTCAACGGTCATTTCTTCACGCTCGGCATCTAAAATTTGTGCACCAAATTCATCGGCAATTTTCTTAGCTGCGCTATGTAACATATTAAAAGCAGCCAGCCCGTCGCCTTCACAAGGTAAAGTCATAAATAAGCTAACCCCTGCGGTGCTAAACTGTTCCATATTATCAATATCAAACGTACCTGGGTTATACATATTTACTAATCTAAATAACACTGGACCTTGCCCTGCAGGGTCTATGTGGCGATTAAAAAAGCCTTCTTCTGAATATTTAAATCCTAAGGTATTTACTGCAGGCAATAACTTACTGCCTTGCATGCTTAGTCCTTCAGGCATTTGAATATGCACAATAACAAAGTCAGACACATCTGCTGGCGCTTCTTTTTCGCTCTCTGGCTCTGGTTCTAGCTCTGGCTCTTGAACTACTTGCAGGTCGTCTTCAATGGGTGTTTGCGCCACGCTAGTATCTATTTGCGGCTCGTTTGCATCAAAGTTTAGCTCACCAAATTGCGGCTCATCTCGCTGGGCAACAACCGGCTCTTTAGGTTCAACTGGTGTATGCGAAGGTGTATCTTGCATTGGCTCAACCCGCTCTGAAGGCGCTACCTCTGGGCTGTCTTTTTTTCTAACTGACCATAAACCATGTACTAATAAGCCACCTATGACAAGTACACTGATCACAATTAAAACCAATCTTAGTTCTTCGGCCATCCCCTCACCTTTTATTATTTGTTATGCCTAAACCCGTGTATTAATTAACACTAATACGCTTAAAATAAACTGTTATGTGTGTGCAAGTTGCACTGCTTGTTCTATATCTACTGCTACCATGCGTGATACGCCTGGCTCTGCCATGGTAACGCCAGTTAAACGCCCTGCCATTTCCATCGCAATTTTATTATGACTAATATAAATAAACTGCACCGATTGTGACATTTCTTCAACCAAACGGCAAAAGCGTACCACGTTAGCATCATCAAGCGGCGCATCTACTTCATCCAGCATACAGAATGGAGCTGGATTGAGCCTGAATATAGAAAACACCAATGATAATGCGCTCAGCGCTTTTTCTCCACCACTTAACAGATGAATTGTCGAATTTTTCTTGCCTGGCGGCTGTGCCATTATACTAACACCACTTTCGAGTAAATCGTCACTGGTTAATTCTAAATACGCGCTACCACCGCCAAATACTTTTGGAAATAGCTCGGCAAAGTCGTTGTTCACTTGATCGAAGGTAGCTTTAAAGCGTGTTTTGGTTTCGCTGTCAATTTTACGAATCGCCCCTTCAAGCGTATTTAACGCTTTGGTTAAATCCTCAAGTTGATTATTCAGATAATCACTGCGCTCTTTAGCTTGTTCAAACTCATCTATTGCGGCTAAATTAACTGGACCTAGCTTATCTAATTGATGCACAAGCCCACTGATCTGATTTTGCGCTGCATTTAAACTAAGTGAATCAGGCAGTGTATCTAAAACACTTTTTAAACTTTGCTTTAATTCTTCAAGCGGCTCAAGTGCTGCCTGCGCTTTTATAATTAGGCTTTGCTCTTCAATACTTAGCTTTTGATGTTGTTCTTGCAAACCTGTCAGCTCACCTTGAGAGTGCTTAAGGCTGGCTTGTTTACTTATAAGTGTTTGCTTTGCCTCGTTAAGCTTTTTTTGTAACGCAACCAAGCTAGCTTCGCCCTGCTGATGTTTTATTAAAAGCTGTGCTATTTGCTCAGTGAGCTCTTGCTCGGGTATAAGCAACGCTTCCATTTGCGCTTGCAGCTCTTTTGCTTCTTCTTGCGCACTCATGAGTTCTTGCTCAGCATGATTAAGCTTTGTTTGACTAAGCTGCCACTCACTGTGTGCTTTTTGCTCTTTTAACGTGGCCTGATGCGCTTGTGTTTTATATTGCTCAAGTGTAGCTGCAGCTTGGCTGTATGCAGTATTACTGCGTGTGCAAGCGGCGTCGGCGCTTGCCAGTTCGTCAGCTAAATTACGTTGCTGTTGATGTAACACTTCAAGCGCACTGTTGTGCTCATCGCGCGTTTTTAATAATTGTGATTGCTCAGTGGTTAATGCACGCTTTTGTTGCTGGTACTTTTCTAGTTGCTGTAAAAATTGTGCTACTTGCTCTTTTAACATGTCGCTGCGCGTAGTGGCCACGGCAATGTTTTGTGCTAATTGATGAATTGCATTTTTAAGTACTGCTAACTCATCACTCAGCTTTTGCTGCTGTGTTTTTAGCGCATTAAGATTCTCAAAATCCCTTGCAAGGGTATTTTCAGCCTCTACTAAGCTCGCTGTTTTTTGCTTTAACTGTGTGTGTTTTAAAAGTTGTGAGTTTTCGGCGTTTTTGTCTGCGCTACGGTGCCAGTTTCGAGCATGTAAAGCACCGCTTTTATCCATAACCGCAATATAAAACGTATCATTTAACGCAGCGAGTTCAGCGTTTTCGCTGTACGCAATACGGGTCAGTAAATCTGGATAAACACCCTCAGTAACTAACGCCGCAACGCTATTGACTGGTATTTCACTTTTATGCGGCCACACACTATTGTTGCTTTGCACATCGGCTACGTTTAGGTGCTCAAGCGTTTGCAGTGCCTGTTCAACTACATGTTCAAACCCTGGTTTTACCTGTAATTGATTAAATAAAGTGTGCTGCTTATTGTCATCTTCAATCCCTAAACTGCTTTTAAGTCCAGCAATGCGAGCTTTTAGCTCATTAACGTGCTGTAAGCTTTGCTGATGTTGCTGATCAGCGTCATTTACTAAATCGGTTTGCTCTTTAAGCGCTGCGGTGCAGTGTGTTTGCGCCGTTTGCTTACTGGCAAGCTCTTGAGTTAGGGTTTGTTTGTATTTTTGTTGCTCGGCTAGTTGCTGCTCTAATTGGCTACTTTTAATATCGTCAATTTGGCTATTTAGTTGGCTTAGCTGTGCGTTTACATGGGTTAAGGCTTGCTCTGTTTGCTTAACACTACTTTGCTGCGCCTGTACTTTATTATTAAGCGCGTGTTGTTGTTGATTAAGGCTTTGCCACGCGTTTGTGTGCTTATTTTTTTCATCAGCTAAATCTGCAAGTGTAAGGGTAAGCTCTTCAACTTGTTCGCTGCACTCTAAACTGTACTCGCTTATCTCTTGGTGGCTCACAGATAACTGCTCACACACATTTTGCTGCTGTGTTTTTAGCGCTTCACTTTGCAGCTTTCGCTGTTCAAGCTTAACCACACTTTGTTTAAGTGTTTGCGTTTGCTGTTTAATATTAATGTGTTGTTGTTCGGCGCGGGTCAACTCTGTGTGGGTAACGTGTTGCTTATGCTGCGCATCGTTAAGCGCATTTTGCTCTGCATTTACTTGAGCCTCTAGGCTTGCAAGCACATCGTCGTGGCCTGAGTGAGCCGTTTTAAAAAAGGCGATTTGCTCATTAAGCTTTTTGATTTGCTCACTTTTTTCAAGCTGTTGTTGATGCAGCTTTTGCCATTTTAATACAGCTACTTGGCCTTTTAAGGTGCGCTCTTGCGCTTTTAAATCGCGGTATTTTTTCGCATCAACCGACTGCACAGCCAGTTTATCTAGTTGCGCTTGTAATTCTTTGCGCACATCAAGTAAACGCTCAAGGTTTTCGCGGGTACTTTTAATTCGGGTTTGCGTTTCGCGGCGGCGTTCTTTGTATTTAGACACACCCGCGGCTTCTTCTAAAAATACGCGTAGCTCTTGAGGTTTGCTCTCGATTAAACGCGAGATCATCCCTTGCTCTATAATTGCGTAACTACGCGGGCCAAGCCCAGTACCTAAAAATATATCGGTAATATCGCGCTTACGACATTTGCTCCCATTTAAAAAGTACAACGATTGGCCATCGCGTGTTACTAAACGCTTAATCGCTATTTGGTTTCTGTCGGCAAATGTATTAGGTAAATCACCTTGGGTGTTATCAAAAATAAGCTCTACTGAGGCTTGCGAGATTGGTTTACGATTAGTTGAGCCATTAAAAATAACATCGGTCATGGCATCGCCACGTAAGTTTTTAGCTGAGCTTTCACCAAGCACCCATCGCACAGCGTCAATCACGTTTGATTTGCCACAGCCGTTAGGCCCAACAACACACGTCATTTGATCAGGAAATGGAATTTTAGTGGGCTCTACAAACGATTTAAAGCCCGCTAATTTAATAGTGCTTAAGCGCATCTTATTGTTATTACCGATTATTATTGTTATTACTTACAAACAATTTAACTCATAAACAGTTAAAAAGTTAAGCTTGGCGTTTAAAGTTATCTAAAATAATACCTGTGGCCATTGCCACATTAAGTGACTCTGCCTCACCAAAAGCCGGTATGGTTATTTTGTCGCTTACTAATTTTGCACACTGCTCGCGTATGCCATGCGACTCACTGCCCATAAGCAATACACCCTTTGCGCTAAAATCAGTTGTATGTACGCTTTGCCCATCTAAAAATGCCCCATAAATAGGCATATTTAATGTTTGTAAGTATTCAGGTAGCTCTACTTGGCTTACCGACACTCTGACAAATGAGCCCATGGTAGCGCTAATTGTTTTAGGGTTGTAAGCATCGGCGCTGTCGGTACTTGTTACTATATGTTTAATGCCATACCAGTCGGCAACTCTGATAATAGTGCCTAAATTGCCCGGATCAGAAACTCCATCAAGCGCCAATATTAAGCCGGTATTATTAGGTAAATCAGCCTTTGGCATATCAACCACTGCAATGGCCGCGTTATTACTCACTAAGGTACTGGCTTTAGTCAGCGACTCTTCTTCTGCTGGCGTAAAATCTACATGTGGAAACTGGTTTTGGTGAGTGTTTATAAACGCCTGTGTTGCAAATATATCAACCGCCTTTAATGGGCTGTTTAACAACTCAAGTACGTTTTTTTCACCTTGTACAAGGTATTGATTATATTGCTTTCGGTACTTTTTTTGGCCAAGTTGGCGAATAAGCTTGAGTTGGTTTTTTGAAATCATAACAGCCCCATAAAATTATCGCCCTAGTATACCAGAGATGATTTAAAGTGCAGCACCACATATATTAAAAGCAGCGCCATTGTAGGCTGTAAGGCTATTAAAGATTGAGCTTTGCACCAAATTTAGGTAAATTAACAAAAAAACAACATGGATATAATTTTAATGGAATCAATACACCCTACTCCCCCAGAAACCACCCCTGCAGTAAGTGAACCTACGGCCCCTATTTTTAGCGGCAAAGTACAGTTTAGCGGTAAAGGCGGTGAGTTTTTTGGTATTTGGATAGTCAATATTTTACTGAGCGTACTTACTTTAGGTATTTACTCGGCTTGGGCAAAAGTGCGCACAATGCGATACTTTTATGGCCACACCCGCATTGACGGACACAGCTTTGACTACTTAGCCACCCCGATGCAAATTTTAAAAGGCCGTATTTTAGCGGTTATTGTATTTTTAATTTACTCCTTTGGTAGCAGCTTTTTTCCTCTTGTAGGCTTATTATTTGCGGTTGCTTTTATCTTTTTAATGCCGTGGATTATTAACCAAGGCCTGCGCTTTAATATGCGTATGACCCGTCATCGTAATGTACGCTTTGCATTTAAAGGCGATTACGGCGAAGCTTTCATTAACTTTATTCTTTTACCTATTGCCAGTATTTTTACCCTTTATTTATTAATGCCGTATGTTTTAAAACGTATCGACACGTACATACATAGCAATATTAGCTACGGTGACACGCCATTAACCGTAAACCTTAAAGGTGAAACCTACTACTTAACCGCCCTTATTTGCTTTGTGGTGAGCTCTATCACTATGGTGATATTTATGGCTGTATTAGGCTTATTTGGGCTTGATTTAATGAATGTTGAAAACCAACAAGCTGCACAAGATCCAGCCAAAATGGGCATTATGTTTGGTGGATTAATGATTGCTTACGTATTTATGATTGCGATAGTAACCGCTGTGTGGGCTGCGGCTATTCGTAACCATATTTTTGATAACAGTCAATTTGAAGACGTAGCATCATTTAAATCAGAGCTTAAGCCTATTCCTTTTGCCATATTACTATTAACCAATATGCTGGCAATCGTGTTTTCTTTAGGGCTTGCCTACCCGTGGACCAAAGTGCGTACATCGAGAATGCTTGCCGAGGTTACAACCGTTAATATTTACCCTAGTGCGCTAAATTTAGTGGATACCGCGCAACAAGAGCAGTCATCGTTTGCTGAAGAAGCAGCCAATGTATTTGATATTGACCTATCGCTAACCTAAGAGCTTATTATGCACGTACAGGGACATTACTTCCCCAAGGCATCAAGCAATTACCAGCAAGGTGTCGCTAGCATTAGCGACACCTGTGTTGAGATTAGCTACGATGACCAGCTTATTTCAAGCCATGCAATAAGCGATATAACACTCACCTCTGGCCTAGCTGGGCTTGCTGATGAACTAAATTTTAATGATGGCAGCCGCTTTATTCCTACTGATGTAAATTATCGCTGGCCTTTTAAAGCAAATAAGCATGACCTACTAGAGCGCCTTGAAAAAAGTAAATGGGCTATTATCGCGGCCGTTATTTTTACACCGCTTTTTATGTGGTTAATGCTTTATAAAGTTGTGCCCGCTATTGCTGTTTACAGTGTTGATACTCTGCCGCGAAGTGTAGTAGAGCAAATGGGTGAACAAAGCTTTACCCTAATTGAAAAGCTCGCGCTTGATGACAGTGAGCTGCCTAATGAGCAACAAACTAAAGTACAACAACACTTTAATACCATGCTTAATGCGCTCTCGCTTGAGCCATCGGTTTATAGGTTATCGTTTTATAAATCAGAGGCCTTTGGAGCGAATGCGTTTGCAATGCCCCACGGGCGTATTGTCGTAACCGATGAGTTAGCAAATTTATTAGCCGATAAACCCAACGCACTAAAAGCCGTATTACTTCACGAAATTGGCCACGTAGTCCACCAGCATAGCGTACGCATGACTGCTCAATCGGCAGCCAGTACCATTGTACTTGCAGTTATATTTGGTGATTTAGAAGGCATAGCAGAAGTGGTACTAGGTACGGGGGCATCTTTTGCACAGCAAGGGTTTTCTCGTGATATGGAGCGCGAGGCAGACAGCTATGCGCTCATTCAACTTGAACATTTAGGGTATTCAAGCAACGACTTTGCCGATGCCATTGAAGCATTACAAGGTGCGCACACCAGCGAAAACGAACACCTTGAAAAGGTAAATAATTTGCTCGAATATTTATCTAGCCACCCAAGCGCACAAGAGCGAATAGACAATGCGAGGAAATAACCGCGGTTATATACAAATTGCTCGCTACATAGTGAGTCTACGTTGGATATACTAATTCGATTAACTATAGGAGCTATCTTAACGATAAATAAATCATTTAGTAACTAGGCAAAAAATTTTGTGTTTAGTGGTTCTAAATAGAGATTTTTTAACGACGTTAGTAATTGATTTAGTACGTTAAATTGTTCAAATAGTTATTTGGGTTAGTATCATTCACGACTTTTTTCCAAAGCTTTATCATATTGCCCCGCTTGAAAAACTAATGACTGGCAGTGCGGGTTTTTCAGCAGAAGTGTCTGACTTAATTACACGTTCGGCGGGTATTGGCGAAATTATATTTGGATTATGCTTATTAGTGTTTTATAAAAATAAGCACATCGTTATTTTAAATATTTTAGCGCTTTTAGGGCTTTTGTTAGCGGTTGTAGTAATGCAGCCACAATTACTCATTGAAGCATTTAATCCAGTAACAACTAACCTGCCGCTGATTGGCTTAAGTTTTATTTGGTTAAAAGAAATTAAGCTGCAAAATAATCGACACCTCTAAAATAAAAAAGGTATGCCAGTGCATACCTTTTTGTAGTGCTTAACTTATAGCGTTAATACTTATTTTTATGTGTCCACAGGTGCAATAATTCACTGGCAATTGTTGCTGCGGCAATAGCGGTAAGCTCGCTTTGGTCGTACGACGGTGAAACCTCTACCACATCCATTCCGACCATATTTATGCCTTTTAGTGCGCGCAGTATTTTAAGCACTTTATCAGATGTTAAACCACCGCATACAGGTGTGCCTGTACCTGGTGCAAATGCAGGGTCTAAACAATCTATATCAAACGTTAAGTAAACGGGTAAGTCGCCTACTCGCTCACGTATTTGCGCTGCTATTTCATTAGCGTGCAAATCGTTAGCTTGCATTGCATCAATCACTGCAAACTCATGTTTGCTTTGATCAAAGTCGGTACGAATACCAATTTGGATACTGTGCTCTACATCAATCAGCCCTTCCATGGGTGCATGATAAAACATAGTGCCGTGATCAAAACGCGAGCCATTGCTGTATGTATCAGTGTGCGCATCAAAATGAACCAGTGCCATTTTGCCATGTATCTTTGCATGCGCGCGCAATAGCGGAAGCGTTACAAAGTGATCGCCACCAAGGCCTAACAGCGTTGCCCCTTGGCGAAGTATTTGCTCTGCAGCCATTTCTAGCTGTGCCGTAAAATACTCAGGATCGCCTACCGGATAAGTAAAGTCCCCCGCATCAGCAACCGTTAAACGCTCAAACAAAGGAAATGTCCACGGGTATTTAGTGTCTTCCCAGGCTAAATGTACCGACGCTCTGCGAATAGCATCGGGCCCTAAGCGTGCACCGGGGCGGCCCGATGTTGCTAAGTCAAAGGGTAAGCCTAGTACAACGACATCTGCATCAATGGCATTAATGTTTTGCACCATAGGACGACGTAAAAACGTCATCCCGTTTGAATACAATGAGTGGTCAACATGACCAAACAAGCTAGACATTGCTTATAACTCTTCTAAATAAGTGTAGCCATTAAGGCCGCTTTGCAACTCGTCTAAAACGCTTTGCTGTTCATTTTTATCTATTTTTGCAGACACTAACTGCGCGTACGAGTGTTGAAAACTCTCAACATCTAAATGTACATAGCGCATCATATCGGCTACCGTATCACCTTGGTTTATCTCACTAATACTGGCAACGCCTTGCTCATCCATATTGATAATAGCGCTGTGCGTATCGCCAAATAAATTGTGCATATCACCTAAAATTTCTTGGTACGCACCCACTAAGAAAAAGCCCATTAAGTAAGGCTTATCTGCACTGTACTCAGGCACGGGTAATGTGCTTTCAATGCCTTGGCCATCAACATAGTGCTCAAGCGCGCCGTCTGAATCACAGGTAATATCAAGTAATACAGCACGTTTTTTTGGTGCTTCGGTTAAACCACTTAATGGCAATACCGGAAACACTTGATCAATCCCCCACGCATCAGGAAGCGATTGAAAAAGCGAAAAGTTTACAAAAAACTTATCAGCTAAACGTGCGTTCAACTCGTCAATAATTGGGCGATGGAAACGGTTTTTGTTATCCATGTGTTTGTTAAGCTCATAACAAATACGTAAGTTAACTTGCTCTGCCCACGCACGCTGCGTTAAATCTAAAAGCCCAAGTGCAAACTGGTTATGCGCCTCCGCTAAATCCCCTTGGCTGTCGTGGTAAATTTCAATCAGTGCGCGATCATCCGTTAAATCGGTTAACTGCACAAACGATGCCCACATATTATTTAATAAAAGCGGTGCATCTGCTGCTGGCGCTACTAACTCTTCTGGCGTGTAGCTTTCTGTGCCTATAACATTTGATATAAGCACCGCATGGTGCGCCGTTAGTGCACGTCCCGACTCAGAAATAATCGTCGGCATGGGCTGCGCGTACTGCTTACAGGTATCGCCTATGGTGTACACAATATTATTTGCATACTCAGCTAAGCTGTAGTTCATTGAGTTATGCGATTGGCTGCGGGTACCATCGTAATCAATAGCTAAACCGCCCCCTACATCTAAGCACTCAATGTTTGCACCTAATTTGCGTAGCTCACAGTAAAAACGCGCGGCCTCACTTACACCTAAACGCACATCACGAATGTTTGCCATTTGCGAGCCTAAGTGAAAATGCACAAGTTGCATTAAATCAAGTTGGCCTGCCTCTTTTAAACGATTCACTACATGCAAAACTTGCGACGCTGATAAACCAAATTTTGATTTTTCGCCGCCACTTGCTTGCCACTTACCTTTGCCTTGCGATGCTAAACGAACGCGAATACCAATACGTGGTTTAACATTTAGCGCTTTTGCTTGGCTAAGTACCATGTCGAGCTCAGAAAGTTTTTCAAGCACTATGTATACTTTGTGGCCTAGCTTTTCACCAATCAGTGCTAAACGCACATATTCTTTGTCTTTGTAGCCATTACATACAATCACTGCACTGGTTTTTTCTGCCATTGCCAAAACAGTTAATAGCTCTGGTTTGCTGCCCGCCTCAAGGCCTAGTTGTTTTTTTTCTAATTCGGCTTGGCTTGCTACTATTTCTTCAACCACTTCGCGTTGTTGGTTTACTTTAATTGGGTAAACTAATAGGTAATCTTTTGGATAACCATAGTTTTCAATCGCGGTATTAAACGCGCCACATAAACTGTGCACACGATGATGTAAAATTTGTGGAAAGCGCACTAAAGCCGGTAAGCTTAAGCCTTTTTCTTGAAGTTGTTTTGCAATATCTGTAAGTGCAATAGTTTGCTCTGGGGCGTGAGCCTTTGGCGCAACATACACATCACCTTGATCATTAATTCCAAAAAAACCTTGGCTCCAATGACGAACATTGTAACTCGTGCGAGCTTGTTCTAGTGATGTTGTCTCTTTCATTTATCTTTCTCTTGTATTTAATGAATGCCGGTTCGGCTAGTTGCGCGCATTAAAAGAAAAATAGACTTTTAAGTCCAACAAGTATTTTTACTCGTAACGAGTGATTTTTAGTGTTGAGAGAAAAAACACCTACACCTTAGCTTTTACAGCTAACCGCCTTTAGTAAAGCAAGCTGGTTATGCGGCTAAAAAAATAAGTACAGCTGTACTTTTTTAAGATAAAATAGAACAACTGTACTTATTTGGTATAAACATGAAACAAATTTATTTTAATCAAAACAAGCCACCTAAATTTTCTAAAATAACAAAGGCTGCCACTTTTGGTCTGACCAAAACATTTCCTAAACTCAGTGCCCGCCTTGCCATGAAGGTATTTTGTAACCCGCATAGCCGACGCCAATACGAATTTAGAACATGTATACAGCCAATTAATATTAAACTTACTACCGAGCTTGGCGCTGTAAACCTGTACTATTTTAGCCAAGCCGAAAACACTAAAACGGTATTTTTATCTCATGGCTGGGCCGATAGCACTAATCGGTTTACTGCTTTAATAGATGAATTGCTTGAAAAAGGCTTTAATGTTTACTCAATTGATCACATAGGCCATGGCTATTCGCACGGCAATACCTCGCACTTATACGGGTATATGCAGGGGCTAACAGCGGCTTTTGAGTACTTTAATGGGCAAAATATTACAATTAATAGAGTCGTTACACACTCTATGGGCGGTGTTGCTTTGTTAAACTTAGCGCCTCATTATTTAGAGAATAAAAAAATTGTGATGATCTCTGCCCCTGCACAAATATTTGAAGCCATGTTTGCTAAGGTCAGGCAAGTGGGTATTTCTGAGCTCATGCTAGAAAATATGCTTAATAAGGTGTCAGACAAATATGGTATTAACTGGCAAAACCTTCACCCTGATCATTCTAAAGATAAAATTAACGAAAACATGTTGTTTATTCATGATAAAAATGACTCAGTGGCAAGCTTTGAGGCAATAAAATTATTAACTGAGAACACACCCGCAACACTTGTGGCCACACAAGAGCTGGGGCACGTGCGTATTTTAAAAAGCCAATACGTGTACGACCAAATAACACGCTTTATGGATTAACGATGAAAAAAAGTGAGAGCACTAAACGCAATATTTTGCACAAAGGAATGGCCTATGCGGCTGCACATGGTTTATATAGCTTGTCGATAGGAAAAATAGCGGCAGTGACTAACATGTCGCGTACTGGGGTGATCTCACACTTTGCCAATAAAGAAGATATGCAAGTGGCTATTTTGGCCTACACCGAAGAAGAGTTTAGAAAACAGGTTGTTGATATATCTGTTGATGAAGATGCGTTAATTCATTTAAATAATTTTCAGCAACGCTGGCTTGAGTGGCTCAATTTTTTAGATACGGTATCGCCTGGTAAGCAGGCAAGTTGCCCGCTCATTAAAGCGTCGGTAGAGTTTAAAGCAAGCCCGAACTGTTTGGTAAGGCAGTTTATGCAAGACCAACACTTAAAAATGATTAACTACCTCACTAAACTTGCAGTTAACTGCCAAGCACAAGGCTACTTTAGCCAAGACAAAGAACCGAGCATTTTTGCGTATGAGTTTTATGGCTTATATACCGGGCATGTTGTACAAACAAGCTTAATAGATAATCCAGCTTTAACGCTTACTTATAAAAAAGTAGTTGGCAATTTAATTGCGCGATATATGCGTTAACAGTGGCCTGTAAGGCGTTTTTTACCTTTAATATGGCGTACTTTTTAAGCGCTTTTAGGTGCAAAAATAATAATAGCCATGCCCAGTAAGGCAACCGCCCCGCCCACTACATCCCACATTGTAAGCTTTACGCCATCAACTGCCCATAACCACAGTAAAGCCACGCATATGTACACACCGCCATACGCGGCATACACCCGTCCAGCGGCTGCTGGGTGTAACGTAAGCAACCACGCGAATAGCGCTAAACTGATTGCTGCAGGTATTAAAAGGAATATGGATTTATCTTCTTTAAGCCAAAGATAAGGTAAGTAACAGCCAATAATTTCTGCCAGTGCGGTAATAATAAATAGCGCGATAGTTTTTACTTCAAACATAAAACCTCACGTGATTTAAATAACGAGAGCATAATAAAGCTAAGTAACTGCAAACTAGTTACTTAGCTAAATTGTACTAATTTGGGTAAAAAATTTTTACCCATATTTAAGTAAAACAGGTTACTCAGCTAGGGCCGCGTCGGCCAGCTTCATTGTACTTTCGAAAGATTTAGTACCGGCTATAAATAAACCATTGTGGCAAAATACAGCGTCGTCTAAGCCTGTTTCAGCTTGGAACTCTTCATCAGATAAGCCAGCCCACTCTTTAGGAAGTGACTTTCTGTCTTCAAACGAGCCTGGCTCTACAGGTACAGTTTGAATAATCCATTGGCCGTTTTGCGAAGGGTAAACCATAAATAAAGCGTCGCTTGATAAATGGTGTACTGTTTTTTTCCATGGTGTGTATTTTTCTAAAATAATCACGCGGGGATCTTTTGCCTCCTCTATTGCTTTTGCAACAATATCTTTGGCGTTAATGCTTCCTTTTGCTGAGGCAATAAAACGGGTTAATAAACGCGCTGCAAACTCAACGGCTTCATCAAAGCATTCATCAAAGTTGCCTTCCTCTTCCCATGTTGGATTAAACATAGAAAGCGTTTGGCTAAGCGTTATGCCCTCAACCACACCCTTAACGTAGCCACAATCTATGGCATCAATTGTAGAGACTAAACCAGCGTCAACTCTATCAGCCACCGCTTGGTTATTATCACACAGTGCTAAACCATACTTTTTCCAAATTAAGCCAAATGACGAGTATGGCGTGCCATTTTCGCGCTCGCCTGCGCCGCCGCGTTGGTGGTGATCAAAGCGTCCTGTGTCAGGGTTGTATTCACCACCAACATCAACAACAATATCGGCACTTTCTATTACTGCTTTATCGCGGGTTCGTACCAAGTTAAAGGCAGGCAATACATGCTTAAGTACCGCAATACTAAACACGTCATCGGCATGGAAATTACCACTGTGGGTTACTACTGTTAAATCGCTCATTGGTTTTGGGCTACTTTTAAAAAAGATAAAATTCTCACTTATGAAGTGCTAAATAAAGGTTTATACCCGTTTGCTTAATCAAGTAATTTATTTTGAAGCAAAAAAGCTTGTTTATAGCCAGGTTTTGCCTCTTAAAATTATTAAGTATTACTGTGCACAGGTATTAAATATACGTGGCGAATTTTATACGAAGATAGCAGTGAAAAACAGTGAAGTATTTTTTGCGCCTACAGAGTCAGCTATAGGCACATAGTAGTAAATAGCTTATTTATTCTGGCTCAGGGCTCAGGGCAAGCTCCATAAATACACTTTGTGGGTTATCTTGATACGAGCCAAAGCTTGCACAGCGCGCAAAACCTAAATCTTCATATAAACTAATTGATTCGGTTTGCTTTGGGCCTGTTTCTAATCGGATAAGTGGAATTTTTGTTTCGCCGGCGTAATGCAGTAGGTTTTGCATTATGCGTCTTGAAAAACCTCTACCACGGTAACTTGGTTTTACGTATAAACGCCTTATTTCGCCATATAGCGCGCCGTCATTTTGCTTAACAATAGCGCCACAGGCAATAATGCCATCTTCGTTTTTTAAACCAATTGCGTAAACGTTGTCTTTGCTTAATTCTTCTAATTTGAGAGATTGGGCTGTAGCCACGGGGTATAAGGAGTTTATCAGTCTATCTATATCTGCAAACACATTAACTACATCAGGATCCTTAGGGGTTAATTCGACTAACTGCATCTCTTGTCGTCCATTTTATTATTTTGAATCGTTATAGTGACTTCATAATATATACTTAATACGCGTGTTCCTAGTGTTGTTTAAACAAAATGTTTTAATAAGGTAAAAATAGCTTTATTAAAACGTTAGCTTAATTTACAAAAACGACGCACAGCCTGCTAAGCACTTAGGCTTTGCTTTTTAAATTGATGGGCATGCCACTTAATATAGTTACTGGCATTCATAGGTTTTGCGACTAAATAGCCTTGTATACAATCTGCATTGAGCAAGTTTAGTAACTCAAATTGCGCCTCTTGCTCTACACCTTCAGCAACAACTGTAATGTCTAAACTTTTGCCCAGGCTTATAATCGTATTAACAATATTAAAGCCTTTGCCTTTATCTAAAATCTTATCGATAAAGCTTTTATCAATTTTTATTTCCTGTACGGGGAAAGCATTTAAATGGGCTAAACAGGAATACCCTGTACCAAAGTCGTCTATAGAAAACACAAAACCTTGTTCTTGTAGCTCCGTCATTTGCTTTATTGTGCTGTCAATATCGCCCGATAGCATGGTTTCGGTGATCTCAAGTTTAATATGCTGCGGTTTTATGTTGAACTCTTTAATTGTAGAGCAGAGCTCACGGGTAAGCTGCGCAGAATTAAACTGTATATGACTAATATTTATAGATACGCTAAAGTGCTCATCTATCATGTTTTTTTCATTGAGTTGATTAATAAGGCTGCATATATTGCGAAGCACTATGTTTTGCAGTTTTTGAATCAGGCCATATTGCTCTGCAATAGGAATAAACTGATTAGGCGCAATAACCCCTTTATTAGGGTGTATCCACCTTATCAGTGCTTCTGCACCTACTATCTTTCCTTGCATACTAATTTGCGGCTGAAAATACGCACAAAATTCGTTATTTGCGATTGCTCTTACAATATCCGTTTCTAATTCGGCTTGGTTTTCGAGTAAAGTTTGCAGTTTAGGGTCATAAAAGCTGCAGCTATTGCCACCTTTTGCCTTGGAGCGGTACATGGCAGTATCTGCAAATTTTAATATGTTATCGGTAGCTGTGTGCTCTTCGTTAATTAAGCAAATACCTATACTGCAACTAACTTGAAATGCCAGCTCCCCTATTGCAAACTTATCATTAAACACGCCTTGTACTTTTTTAGCGACTATTTCGGATTCAATACAGGCTTGGTGGTTATGCTCGCCAATGTATTCGAGTAAAATAATAAATTCGTCACCGCCCACTCTAGCTAAAGTATCAGATGATCGTATTACGCCACCTAAGCGTTTTGCTAATTCTATTAATACTTGATCTCCGGCGCCGTGGCCTAATGAATCATTTATTCTTTTAAAGTTATCAACATCTAAAAACAGTAATGCGCCCGTTTTTTTGGTGCGTTTAATACGCTCTACACACTTTGCTAGGCTGTCGCTGAGCATTCGTCTATTAGGGAGCCCTGTTAGTGGATCAAAAAACGCAAGCCGTTGAACTTCTTGCTCGGCTTTTTTGCGAAGGGTTACATCTCTTGCCATCCACACTACGTGCTTAAGTTCTGGTTTTTCTGGCTGGTAGTTAGTAAGTGCAGCCGCTCTTCCTTCAAAGGTTATGTGGCCTTTGGGCACGGCTAAATCGTACTCAAATATTTGCATTTCATTGGTGCGAATGGTTTTTTTAATAATCCCCATGATCATGTCGGCATCTTTAACTGGGAACAAATTTTGCACATTTTGACCAATTAAATCGGTGGGCGATTCAAGTAATAAGTCACTCGAGGTACCGTAAATATCGGTATAGACGCCCTCTTCGTTCAAAATCAAAATAAGATCGGGCATCACTTGCGTAAATGCTTTAAATTTTTCATTACTTTTTTGCAGGTCTGCCACTAGCTGCCTAGCTTTGAGCGACTCTGCGTTTTTTTCTAGTGCTATGCTAGAAAAGTGTACAAAATAGTCAATGAGTTCTAAATCTTGCTGTGTAGGCGCTTTAGGGGCGCCGTGGTAAATAGCAAAAGTGCCTAATATTTCACTGGTGGTTGAAATAATCGGGGTTGACCAACAAGAATATAAACCGTAGCTGTGCGCTAAATCTTTGTAACCTTCCCACAAGGGCGAAAGGTCAATATTTTGCACAATAACTCGCTCATTTTTATAGGCTGCGGTGCCACAAGACCCTACATTAGGGCCTATAAACACACCATTTATAGCCTTTAAATATTCATCGTCAATATTTGGGGCAGCACGATGAAATAACTGATTACCTGTTAAAGACAGTATTGAGCATCTTGCAGAGCTGTCTTCAATAACTTGCTCTATAGCTAAACAAATATCTTGTAAAACATCGTCTAAGGCAATGCCTAACGCGATTTTAGATAATATATCCTGCTGGTGAGATAACAATTGTTTTAGTTTTGCAGTATTCATACTTCACCATGCATCTAGGTACTTTTATGTTGCTACGCACTTTAAAAAAGTGCAGTGCATCAACAAATTCCTGCTCTTTGTTCATATGTTTAAAATGAGTATAGTTAATAAACTTACAGCACGAGTTTTATTATTACGATTATGGAAATTGTTTTTTAATAAAATAGGTAAAAAACAACTTTAGTATGCGTTAAGCCTACATTATTTTGCAACAAAAAATAAACATCCATAACAAAAACAATCCAGCCAACACACTCTAAAACTTTTTAAAAATTTTGCAGGTTTAACACTTTGTTACTTAAAAAGGCTGTTCAAAATTATCAGTCTAATTATACTGCATGCAGATATGAGTCTTTTTTGAGGTTACTGTGCAGATCATACAAGGTATGGAATATTTTTTTTCAGGCTTTAAATTAATTAGCCAAAAAGGCCTTAAGCGCTTTGTGCTTATTCCACTTTTACTTAATATTTTATTGTTTGGTAGTTCATTATTCTTTTTATTTGGTTGGTTAAGCGACAGCTTTAATTATATAAACAACATGTTACCTGAATGGCTAAGCTGGCTTGAATGGTTAATGTGGCCCATTGCCGTGCTTGTGGTGCTATTTAGCTACAGCATGCTATTTACGGTAATAACTAACTTTATTGCGGCCCCTTTTAACGGACTACTCAGCGAAAAAGTAGAGCTTTATTTAACGGGTCAAAAAATAAATGACGACGGTTTTGCTGATTTAGTAAAAGACATTCCACGCATGGTAGGCAGAGAGTGGACAAAGCTTTGCTATTACTTACCCCGCGCTATTGGCTTTTTTATTTTGTTGTGGATTTTACCCGTTATTGGACAAGTGTTATGGGTTTTATTTACATGTTGGATGTATGCTGTGCAATACAAAGATTTTGCCTTCGATAACCATAAAGTAGGCTTTAAACAAATGAAAGACGATTTAAAGTCTAAACAAGGTTTATCTTATGGCTTTGGCTTTGCTGTTATGCTGCTCACTGCAATCCCATTTATTAACCTAATTGTTATGCCCGTTGCTGTGTGTGGCGCTACTCGTTTGTGGGTAGATAATTATCGCTCTAAATACCGAGCGGGCTAAATAACACTACGGCAAATAATAAAAGCACCTTTTGGTGCTTTTATTTTATCTATCTCAACTTAAGTGCAGTGTAATTTAGTCTAGCGCGCCTTGGCAGTGCTGCATTTTTTTCATCTTGTAAAGTAAACGCTGTGATCACTATCGAGAATAACTGCTTTTTAAAAGTAATATTAATGACTTCGCCTATTTTAGTTTTATAAGTGTGTTGCTGATTAAACAGTTTAAGTTCACCGTTTGCTAATTGCTCAACATACAAATAGGGGGTGTGCAAAGGCAGTTTTAACCTTATAACATTTAAACTGCTTTGCTCCTTTACAGCAACCCACTCCCCATCTTTATAAAGCGTATTAAAACGCGTTATGCCCTCGGGCTGAAGTACAGAGTCGTTTTGTATTAAACACGTGCTACACCCGTTTACTCGCCTTTGCTGCCAATTTACTGGCTTGTTATTATAATAAAGCGCATCAGTTAGTAACCATTCACTACTACTGGCTTTATTAATAGCGCCTTGGCTACAGGCAGCAACTAAACAAATAATAGCTCCTTGTAAAAGTGCAGCTTTTATAAATCGGTAGCTCATTTAACGCTCTTTAATAGCTTTAATTTGGTTAATTATAGCCTCGCTTGGCGCTGCTTCTTTTATATAGCTAGGCAATGAAGTAGAAACAGCTTGAACACGCTGCTGTTGATACAGCTTATGGCTCATCGTATTTGCCACACCAAATCGGTTACCTGCACTTTGTGAGTAAAACTGTAAGTTAATCATGCTCCACTCATCGGTATCCGTTAATACAGTAATTTGCGAGTCTTGGTTTGCATCAAAGTTAGTTAATGTATCGCCTAAAATTGCATTACAATTATAATCGACCGCCTCAGAGCCAGGCCTGTTCAATCCTGCGCTTTCATCAATAGCACTTTCATTTATATTTGCAGCGCTGCCGTTTGAATAATCAATGATAAAATCATCCGTTGATCCTGTTTGATTATTAGTATTTGGCACAAGGTCGCAGTTAATGTTGTTGGTATAAAACCGGTCGTAATAACGGTCACCTTCGTTATTACCTATGCTTGCAAGCCCCGTTAATTGATATAGATAATTCATAGAGCTTAAATGATTTGGCTTAAAGTTCACTTCTTCGTCGCCGCCATGATAAAGCCCTAAATTATGTCCCAACTCATGAAAAATAGTAGACGCTTGGTAATTATTCGTCACATTTTGTGATGTTTGATCATCAACCGATAACCCCCATCCGCCCATAGTCAGCATTAGGTCATTACCATTTATTTCAGCAATGCCCGAGCCACTAATGCTGCCATCTTCGTTACCACTGTTTGCCATTAATAAATAATGAAAAATTGGGCGGCGCGTTGTATCGGCATATTCCATTTTATAGGCAAATAAATTAGCGGTACCTTGGTCATATTCAAAGGGCGTGTAGCTGTTAAACGGTACGGTTGTACCGCCTCCTAAATCAAAGTTAGCGGTGGAAATACCTGTGCTTTGGTCAAACAAATCGCCTACATCAAAATGCACTGTGTAACCGTTACTTGCAAATACGCTCACTACTTTTTCTAATGCTGTACGCTGTGGCGTAATACCTATATCGGTACTGTCCATATAATCAATTTCTATAAATATATCTTTTTGATTTTCCCGTGCGCCCCATTCATATAAAGGCA
Source organism: Pseudoalteromonas sp. UBA2102 (assembly GCF_002331165.1). Lineage (NCBI taxonomy): Bacteria > Pseudomonadati > Pseudomonadota > Gammaproteobacteria > Alteromonadales > Pseudoalteromonadaceae > Pseudoalteromonas > Pseudoalteromonas sp. UBA2102. The sequence goes on along the minus strand of NZ_DCYU01000097.1, from coordinate 19,357 downwards.
GCCCGCCAAATGTTGTGCCTTCTTGCTCACTGCAATCAGGGATCCCATCTAAATCTGTATCGGTATCACAGCTAATATCATTTTGCCCTGCCGGCGTATTAAACACTGAGTAAACCCAATCACTTGCTTGATTAGTATCTGTTGCATTAAGCGCACGTTTTAAGCTTGACCCTTGTTCGGCCTGCATTTGAGGTGCGTTATCGCCTTGCCATTGCGTGGCACTAACCGGTTGCTGGGTAGAATTACCAAATTTAACAAAGTCGATTGTTTGTGTGGCGGCGCTATTTAATAACTCTGCAAAGCCATTTATATACCAGTAAGGACGTAGCGCATCGCTTTGGTTACCCACCAGCACAATTTTAGGGTTATTAAGTGCCGCACTTGCTAAAAACTCATCACCAAAACGACTTTGCAGTAAAATATAACTGCCGTTTTCTAATACTTTGTTGGGTAATGTAAATACTTGCTCTGCACTCACTGAGCTATCAAGCATATTAATTGCGCGCGTTTTTAATGAATAGTTTTGTAAATTAACAGCCTCTCCTGTGCCGTTATAAATCTCTACCCAGGGCGTATCATTAGTAAATTGCACCGATATGAGTTCGGTTATTTTTAAATCTTGGGTTGAGGTGGTAAATTCACTCACTTGGCCTGCTGTCGCAGCAGTACCAGAAAAATTAACTAATTGGTCATTTACACGCACTTTGTAAAGCGTGTTTTCTAAAAAATCAGCGCTTAAGTTAACGTTTTTAAAATAGTCACTCGTCTCATCAGGCGCACCAGATACGCTCTCTACATTAAGTGCAACACAGCTTAAAAAATCATCACTTGATACCTGAACACTGCCTTCACAGCTCCCCGCGCTACTATTTACGGTTAACGAACTGCTCAGCATCACATCAGAAAACGTAATGCTAATGGGGGTGTCAACCAATACCGGTTCATCTGCCCCATTAGGCGTTATTTCTGTCACCGTTGCAGCGCTGGTATCAATAATTGTCGTATTAAGTAAAAAGTTGGTGCTGTCTTCACCATCACTAGCAGTCAGTGTATAGCTTTTTGCAGAAATACTATTTACAGGCGGTGTATAGCTAAAGCGCAGCGCTTGGGCATCAATAACGCTCACCTGCGCCCCTTCTAGGTCATTTGGAAAAGTAATTTGTACCGTATCGCCATCGGCATCATTTACCGTCAAATTAAATTCAGCACTTAAGTTATATTGCACCTCAACGGTTACATCGTCTGCCACAGGCGGATTGTTAGGCGGCACCACAATCACCGTTTTTTGGGCGCTATTAGTTGCATCGTCGTTATCTCTAACGGTGGCTAAAAAGGTAATATTGGTATTTTGAGCAACCGTTGGGGCATTAAACGTAATACTGGAGTCGGTTTGCGTAAATTCGACCACGGGGCCATTTGTTTGCTGCCAGCTTAGCTCGCTAATGGTGCCATCGCTGTCCTGCGCTGTAGCTGTTATTGTCACTGACTCATTTTGCATTGCCTCGTCAGGCCCAGCTAAGGTAACACTAGGTGCGCTATTTAATTGCGTAATAAGTACCGTCGCACTGCTTTGTACAGTGCCCCCGGCATTGTCGGTTACAGTAACACTAAAACCAAGCGTTTCATTTTCACTTACATTTGGGGCGGTAAAGCTTAATTCACCTTCAATTTGGCTAAATTCGATGGAGGAGCCAGCAGATTGTACCCACACTATGGTGCTAATTGTGCCATCTATGTCTTGTGCATTAGCAATTAAACTCACTTGGGTATTAGCCAGTGCACTGCTTGGGCCTGTAATATTAACTGTGGGAGGGGTGTTTTGAACCGTGATAGTCCCAGAAAACACTTGCTCTGTAGTGGCGCCGTCATTATCGGTTACTAGCACCGAAAAGCTAAAATCAGTGTCGCTCTGTACACTGGGGGCCGTTGCTGTGAGTATGTTGCCATTGGCAGTAAAAGTAAATTCAGGCCCCGACAGCTGCTGCCATTGATACCTAGACACCTGCCCGTCACTATCGCTTGCCTGAGCCGTAATAGTAAAGGTTTGGTTAGCAACAATAACGCTGCTGCTTACATCAACACTCACAGTAGGGGCGGTATTGCCAGTTGAGCCACTATCGGTGGCGTCACTATCGCTGCCACCGCCGCCGCAACCGGCTATTAAAAGTGATAAAAAAAGTAATCCTAGCCATTTATAAACATTATTTAATACCACTTTTATGCCTCTATGATTTAGCTATACAAATTTTGGGGCACCTTAACAACGTTTAAATGAACGGTGATTTCCTCACGATCATGATACAAATGCTTAGCTTGCAACTCATAGGTTATACCGTACTTAGTAAGCTCTTCTTTGATCATCGTTAGGCATTCATAAACACTATCAAAGCGTTTTTTCATAGGCAGCTTTAAATTAAATATCAGCTCTTTGGCGTATGCGTTTACTGCCCAGTCAATCATTAGATTAGTCACTTTGGTTGGTTTTTCCACCATATCGCACACTAACCAGTTAATATTTCTTTTTTCTGGGCGGTATTTAAAACCATCGGCTCTAAAGTGTTTAACTTGGCCTGTTTCCATCAAACTATCGTTCATTGGGCCATTATCTATTGCGCTAACAAACATGCCTCTGCGTACTAATTGATAGGTCCAACCGCCTGGGCATGCACCTAAATCAACCCCTCGCATGCCTGGTTGTACTCGCGCTTCTCGCTCTTTTTCAGGGATAAAAACATTAAAGGCTTCGTCAAGTTTTAACGTTGAGCGGCTCGGTCCGTCACTTGGCATACGTAAACGTAAAATGCCCATAAAAAACGGCGAATTATTATAACTATACGAATACCCTACATACGCGGCATTGTTTGCTAAAAATAGTACATGCATTACCGGGCGGTTTGCCTTTGGCTCACGTAATACCGTGTTTTGCTTTTCGAGTGCTTTTTTTAACGGCGTTGATATTTTTTTACAAAAGGTCATTAGCTCTTTGCCTTCGTTAGTATCGGGAGTTTCTACGCGCAATTCACTACACAAAGGAAAATCCTTTGCGGCTTCTTTTAATGCAGTGACCCTGTCTTCTACCGGCATATTTTCGATTAACGTGCCAGCAAACCACTGGCGCGCAAATACCATATTTTTAAAGTCGACCTTTTTGATTATTTCGTCGCTGTGTTGCGCTTCAAAACATTCATAAATCACGTAGCCGGTATTTGGTTTGGCTTTTACATAGCCGGCAAAACCTTGCTCGGCAGCATGAAACGTTATTTCAGCAGCCGCATCGTTTTCAAAACCACTACGACAATAAATCACAACACTAGACATATTAACCCTTAAACTCTTTAAAACTTAAATCGTGCAACTTGCACTAAAATAACAACCCAACCAATTATAAAACATAACCCACCTAATGGGGTTATTGGGCCTAACCACTTCATGCCGCTTAGGGCTAGTAAATATAAACTGCCACTAAAAAGCAGTGTACCGACAATAAAAAAACCTCCCGCCACGGTTAAATTAATACCCCACTTAATAAGAATCGCCACGGCTATAAGCGCTAAACCATGCACCATTTGATACTCAGCTGCGGTTTTAAATACCCCGAGTGAATACTCCGTTAAACGGCTTTTTAAGCCATGCGCGGCAAACGCCCCTAACATAACCGACATCATGCAAAAAAAGCTGCCCGTGAGTAAAAATAATTTAATCATAATTGCTCCACTCTATTGGCTATAAATTTACCTGCTTCAAGCGCTGCAGTTTCACGATTTTGCAGCTCGCTCACACCACTTTTTTTGCGTGGATTGAATGAATGGTCGCCATCGCTAAGCCACACATAGCTTGGCTGTTTTGGCATAGAAAGCGTTTTAAGCTCTTCACGGGTGCCAAAGGTATCTCGCTCGCCTTGTAAGACTAAAAACGGGCAAGGTATGTCTGCAAAATGATCGGTGCGTAGCTTATCTAGCTTACCGGGCGGATGAAACGGATAGCCAAACGCTAATACACCTGCAATCGGTTGTGTAGAGCTACAGGCAAGCATAGACGCCATACGCCCGCCCATCGACTTGCCGCCAATAAATAACGGTAAATTAGGTTGCGCATTTGTCAGTACTTGCTCGTAATAAGCTAACAGTTTAGGGGCTCGATCTGGGGGTCTACGTTTTTGTGTTTGTTTAGCAATTTGCATGTATTCAAAATCAAATAAACCTACATCAATCCCCTGCGCACTAATGAGTTTAGCCATATGCTGCATAAAATCAGATTCTGATCCAGCTCCGGCACCATGCGCAAATATAAACTGTGCAATAGCCGGCTGCGTTGCGCTTTTAAACCATTCAATCATTATTAATACTCTTGTTCTTGTTCAACTAAGCTCAGCATCCAATCTTTAAACGAGACTATTTTACCCAGCTCTGTTTGCGACTCTCTAATCACTAAGTAATACGCGTTTTTGCTCTCTAAGCTGTGGCTAAATGGGATCACTAAACGGCCCGCGTCAATATCGGGTTTGGCAAGCACACTATTGCCTATTGCTACGCCCTGGCCGTGCACCGCGGCTTGGAGCACCATTGATGAGTGGCTAAATATAGGGCCTTGATTCACTTGTACATTACGTACACCCGCCGTTTTCATCCAGGTTTTCCAGTTACGGCGCGTGGTATCGTGTAACAAGGTGTGCTGGGCTAAGTCACTCGGTTGATTAAGCGGTTTATGCCCGCTTAATAACAGTGGGCTACATAAAGGCACTAAATACTCAGTGTGCAATTTGTAAGTTTGAACTCCACTCCAGTGCCCTCGGCCGTAGTAAATGGCAATATCTACATCATCGGTTAACGAGTTTTCGTCTTGGTCTTGCGCTTTTATACGCACATCTATTTCGGGGTGGAGTTCGTTAAATAAACTTAATCGAGGTACCAACCACTGAATTGCAAAACTCGGGGTTAAACTTACGGTAAGCGAGCCTTTTGCACCGCGAGCAAGTAGCTTTTCGGTGGCATCTATCAGCTGGGTAAAAATCTCTTTAATATCTAAAAAGTAGCCTTGGCCTTCTTCGGTTAATAATAACGAGCGATTTTTACGTAAAAACAATTTTAAGCCTAAATGCTCTTCAAGTGTTTTAATTTGATGGCTCACTGCCGCTTGCGTTACATACAGCTCTTCTGCTGCTTTAGTAAAGCTTAAATGGCGTGCCGCGGCTTCAAAAGCTTTAAGTGCGTTTAATGGGGGGACTCGTCTTGACATAGTAACCAAGCTTAGAATTAGTTTTTCTTATGCGTAAGATTATATACAGCATCGTTGTGTGTGTATATTAATGGAATAAAAAAAGCGACCTAAGTCGCTTTTTAACTATTACCTAAATAGGTGTTAAATTATAAATCGCTTGCGCTTGTATCCAGTGGTGCAAAGCTTTTAATTAAATCATCTACTGCTTTCATTTGCGATAAGTACCCTTCAAGCTTGCTAAGTGCCAATGCACATGGACCATCACACTTTGCTTCATTAGGGTTAGGGTGAGCCTCAATAAATAGGCCCGCAATGCCCAATGCCATGCCGCTGCGAGCAAGCTCGGCAGCTTGTGCACGTCGTCCATCAGCAGAGTCTGCTCGCCCGCCTGGGCGCTGTAGTGCATGGGTAGCATCAAAAATAACCGGTGCCATTGCTTTCATGTCATCCATGCCTAGCATATCAACAACTAAGTTGTTGTAGCCAAAGCTTGAACCACGCTCGCACAGTGCCACATTATCATTACCTGCTTCATTAAATTTAGTAATGATATGGCGCATTTCGTGTGGTGCTAAAAACTGTGGTTTTTTCACATTAATAATGGCACCCGTTTTAGCCATAGCTACCACTAAATCGGTTTGGCGTGCTAAAAATGCAGGTAACTGAATTACATCAACCACTTCAGCAACAGGCGCTGCTTGGTGTGGTTCGTGCACATCGGTTATAAGCGGAATATTAAAGGTATTTTTAATCTCTTCAAATATTTTTAAGCCTTCTTCCATACCAGGGCCGCGGTATGAATTTATTGATGAGCGATTCGCTTTATCAAACGAGGCTTTAAATACATAAGGAATATTTAATTTAGAGGTTACTTCTACATAGTGCTCTGCAATGCGCATTGCTAAATCGCGCGACTCTAAAACATTCATACCACCAAATAATACAAATGGTTTGTCGTTTGCCAGCTCAATATTATTAATATTAATTACTTGGTTGTTCATTTAAATTCCTTAAGGTGCAACTGCTTGCATCATTAATCCACAAATGTAGGCCATATATGTACCTACACCATACCCTAGTACAGCTAATAAAACGCCCACTGGCGCAAGCGAAGGGTGAAACGCAGAAGCCACCACAGGCGCCGACGCAGCGCCGCCAACGTTAGCTTGCGAGCCCACCGCCATATAAAATAACGGGGCTTTTATTAGTTTGGCTACAATCAGCATTAAACTTGCGTGTGTTAGCATCCAAATAGCCCCAATTAAAAATAACCCAGGGTTACTAAATATAGCGGTTACGTTCATATGTAAGCCAATTGATGCCACTAAAATATATAAAAAGCTTGAAGCAACTTTTGATGCGCCAAACGCTTCTATTTGCCTTACTTTAGTAAATGATAAACTAATACCAATCGTGGTTGAAATAACAATTAGCCAAAAGAATTTACTGTTTAAACTGTACTCTTTAGCCCACGCGTAATTGTTTGCAAAAAACGGCCCTAAAAAGTCGGCACAAAAATGAGCAAGCCCCGTTATACCAAATGCTATGGCAATAATGGTCATGTAGTCATTGAGTGTCGGCATGCGGGCATGCTCTGCATGGTATTGCTCAACACGGTTTTTTAAATCTTCTATGGCGGTTGTATCAGCCCCTGTTGCGGCATCAATTTTTTTATGGTTTGCGGCCATTAGTAATAAAACGGCCATCCAAATATTCGCCACAATCACATCAACGGTCACCATAACCGAGAATATATCGCCGCCCACTTCAAACATTTCTTTCATTGAGGCTTGGTTTGCGCCGCCGCCAATCCAGCTGCCGGCAACCGTTGTCATACCACGCCAAACAGCATCAGGGCCGTGGCCGCCTACTAAATCAGGGCTAAATACACTAACCACTAAAATAGATAAAGGCCCACCAATCACAATGCCCAACGTACCCACTAAAAACATAATTAACGCTTTGGGGCCTAAATTAATAATCGCTTTTAAATCAATGCTAATGGTAAGTAAAATTAAACATGCTGGCAGCAAATAGCGCGAAGCAACATAGTAAATATTTGAACTATGTCCATCTACAATGCCAAACGTATTGAGTAAAGAAGGTAAAAAGTAACACAGCAATAATGCTGGTACATATTTATAAAATGCTTTTAGTTTGGGGTTTTCGCTGCTAGAGGTTTTAAAAATGAACCCTAAAATTACAGCAAGCAAACCCAGTACAACAGCATCATTAGTAATTAATGCAGTGTGAGTATCAGCCATATTTGTTCCTATTCTTAATGGTGTGTTTTATTATTATCTTCAAGTTCTTCTAGTTGATGCTGAATAATTTCGATTGACGGATCGTCCGGGCACTCATCAATAAAAAACTGTAAATCATCGCGTGCCATTTTAGGACAATCTAACTGATTGAGTAAGTAACCTCTGTCGCGTCTCTCGTACGGGTCATCGCCTAATAGCTCCATTAGCAACTCAACACATACCAGCGCGTGGCCAAATTTATTTTCGCTAATAAACGACCATTTTTGCTGCGCTAAAAACAATTTATATACTTCATCGTTATAAATAAGTTCAAGTGGCTCTTGCTCTTGGCCATTTTCTTCATCCGCATTTTCAGGAATGATGTACCAGCTTTGTTGCCCACTGCTAGGCTCAATAATGTAGCCTTCTTCATCACTTATTGCGACATGCACGCTAATATCGCCCTGATTAATACACACACTGGCATCTAATTGCGCTTGCTCAAGCAAATGGCTCAATAAAATACCTAATGTGGTTATAGAGCCGCTGCGCATAGTGAGTGTATAGCTTAAGCTATTTATTTTATGCTCTGGCACCTTTAGCCCAGAGGCGCTAAATAGCCATTTGCTATAAAAAATATCAAGAAGGGCTTCTAATCTATCGTGTGGGTCTTTTTGCTTTGCGCACATAGCAGTGATCTGCTGCTCAAAGTCAGTTAATACAGAAAAAGTTGGCGCTAAATCTATTTGAGGGTCCCATTTCGACTCTGCATTAATACACCGATACAGTGGCGGTGGAGTAAATTCATCATATGCATCATCTAAATAAGATTCGTCGTGTTCGTCATACCCGAGGGTGGTCATCAATACTACAACATTTATTAAAAAACGAAGGCGTAGTTTACCTAATTTTACGGATAGTTACCAATACAGCGAAGCTCCCACCCGTAATTATACCCCAGAGGGTTACTTTATAGTAAAAGGAGTGGCCAGCCTGGCTGAAAAATGGTGAAGGCTATAAAGCGTGCAGAGGTGTATTAACTGTATTAACTGTTACTTAAGTTCCTTGGGGGTTTAAGTTCCTTACGTATTAGCTCCTTACGTATAAGCCCCTTACTTATAAGTATCGTGCGTGTTTAAAAAGTATATACACGCACCGACACTTAACTTGCAACAGAGTAGGTATTATAAAAGTAGCGGCGATTTTGCCGTTGCCAAATACCCTATTGCTAAAATCACAACCGTGTTTACTACCACATACATAATTTTTGGCAGCGTATTAGTTTGTTTAGCGCTAATAATACCTATCGCAATATAAATCACTACAAGCACTATTTTTTCTAATAACCATAGCTGCTCAAAGGGGTTTATTTTTGCCATGAACACCAATGTTATTGCAGAAATAAGTAATAAAGTGTCAATGCTGTGACTGCCAATAAAAACCAGTTTATTTTTGGCAAGCTTGCCACTGCCCATACGCGAAAAAGAGCGGATGTAAAATAAGATAACGCTTAGCATAGCAATTGCCATGTGTGAGTGTTTTACTGCTAAATAATCCATAAGCCTCAGTACTTTTTGTTTTGTTAAATTTAGTTAAGTGCGTTTAATACCAATCCGCTTAATTAAGTGATCTATTTTGAGGATGGAAAAACGTGTTGATAGCTAGGCAAAAAATTTGCTATTTAGTTGTTCTAAATGAGAATTTTTTAACGCTGATAGCAACACGTTTAGCCCCCTCAAAATGATTAAGTATTATTGCTGCTTGGTATAATACCAAGCCCTACGCACTGCTTTGGCTATTATGCCTCACAAACTAAAAAGCACATAGTCGCAAGGCTATGTGCTTTTTTTAATTTATAGTAACGATTAACGTTGTTGTCGTTGCACGTTCTCAAATGCTAGTTGTACATTTTGCGAAAAAATCTCAATTAAATTACGTTGCGTATCGGTTATATTTTTAGGGATCCCCGATATAAATAACATCGAATTGTGATTGTACTCGCTACTACAATAAGCAAATAAATAGTTATCTTTATAAATTATGCTTTTATCTTTAAGTGCTTGATGACACGCCTCTAGTTGCTCGTTTTGCAGCACCGCATCTAACTCTTTACCTTCGCTTTGCTCAAACTCACCGGTACCAGAGCGTACTATTAGCTTATCGTTACTATTTTCTTGCGTATTTTGCGCCACTAACGTAGTGGCATACACCGCTTGATCGGCAATGCCTAATAACGAGGTAAGTTGCTGCATCACCCCTTCAATAAACTGCTCTATTGAACGTGTGGCAAATATATCGCGCGAGGCAACAATAATTTTTTCAAGCCCTTCGCGAGATTGCTCAATAGAAATAATATCGCGATACGAGCGTAAGCTCGACATAATCACAGTAAACAGCTTTTGCGCTGTCAGCTCTGTTTTCGATTTATAGTCGTTAATATCGTAATTAATAATGACTTGGCGCTCAGGTGCCTGCCCAGGCTGACCGGTTCTTAAAATAATGCGAATATGATTATTATTAGCTTCTTCGCGAATAAATTTAGCAACCTGTAACCCAGCGTCATCTGTTTCCATTACCACATCTAGCAGTACAATAGCGGCATCTGGGTGCGCATTTATTAATTCTTTTGCTTCAGCGCCCGAGTATGCGCTTAAAAATTCTAAACGTTTGTTCTGAAATTCAAAATCACTCAACGCAAGCTTTGTAACAGCATGAACTTCAGGTTCGTCATCAACGATTAATACTTTCCAAGTGCCAAGCTCTACTTCACTTTCTAACTCATCTGGCTCATCTGAAAATAAAAAATCACCCATCATATTAAAGGTTCCTTAATGCATTTATAGAACACACAATCATGGCTGTTTATTATCAAATTAAGGCCACTGTGCGAGCGTTACACGATCGTTATTTCCCAAGTCTTTTACTGTTTTAATATTTATATACGCCATTTGCTTAAACAAATGCCGAACAGCTTCACCCTGTTCAAAACCATGTTCTATTAAAAGATAGCCACTAGGGAGCAAATAGTCACGTGATTGTGTAATTATTTGTTTTATATCAGCCATTCCAGCCTCATCGGCCACTAACGCAGAAAGAGGCTCAAAGCGCACATCCCCTTCTTTTAAATGTTTATCGTCGTGTTCAATGTACGGTGGGTTGGTCACAATTAGATTAAACTGCTCATTTTTCAGCGCGCTAAACCAGTTACTTTGCTTAACTTGCACATTATTAATGGCTAAACGCTGCTGATTACGGGTCGCTAAGGCCACCGCATCTGCTACTTTGTCGACTGCTGTAATTTGCCATGTTGGCATTTCGCTGCCAAGTGCAAGTGCAATAGCGCCGGTGCCAGTGCCTAAATCAAGCACTTTTGCTTGCTCAGGCACGGTAAGTGCTAAAGCTTGCTCAACGAGTGTTTCGGTATCAGGCCTAGGAATAAGCGTCGTGGCATTCACCTCGAGCGCTAAGCTCCAAAATTCGCGCTGGCCAATAATATGCGCTACGGGTTCACCATTTAAACGCCGTTCACAAAATTCATCATATTGGCGCTGTTCGTCGCTGCTAAGTAGGTTATCTGGCCAGGTAAATAAGTAACTGCGGGGTTTTTGAAGAATATGTAACAGCAGTACTTGTGCGTCTAATTTAGCGCTGTCGCTAGTTGGTGCAAGTTTAGTTGCACCAACCGCTATTGCCTGCTCAAGCGTGTGGCTCACAATTACTCATCGCCCATTGCGGCAAGTAAATCAGCTTGATGCTCTTGCATTAATGGATCAATAATTGCGCCTAAATCACCAGTTACCACTTCGTTTAAGCGATAAAGCGTTAAATTAATACGGTGATCGGTAATACGCCCTTGCGGGTAGTTGTAAGTACGAATACGCTCAGAGCGATCGCCACTGCCCACTAGGTTACGGCGCTCAGAGGCCTCAGCCGCATGACGTTTTTCATCTTCGGCTTGCTGTAAACGCGCGGCAAGTACCGACATCGCTTTAGCACGGTTTTTATGTTGCGAACGCTCATCCTGACACTCAACCACAACACCCGTTGGAATATGAGTAATACGAATTGCCGAGTCGGTTTTATTTACGTGCTGACCACCGGCGCCCGAGGCTCTAAAGGTATCTACTTTTATATCGGCGGTGTTTATTTCAATGGCTTCTGCTTCTGGAATTTCGGCCATTACTGCTACCGTACACGCAGAGGTATGTACACGCCCTTGCGACTCAGTCTCTGGTACACGTTGTACGCGGTGAGCGCCCGATTCAAACTTAAGCTTACCGTACACACCTTCACCGCTAATATTTGCGATAACTTCTTTGTAGCCGCCGTGTTCACCTTCGTTGGTGCTCACTACTTCAACTTTCCATTTTTGTGTTTCGGCGTAACGGCTGTACATTCTAAATAAATCGCCTGCAAAAATAGCCGCTTCGTCACCACCGGTACCCGCACGTACTTCTAAAAATACATTGTTGTTATCTTTAGGATCTTTAGGAAGCATAAGCACTTGTAGCTCATCTTCTAATGATAAAATTTGCGCTTTAGCTTCTTTGTATTCTTCTTGCGCCATTTCACGCATATCTGGGTCTGAATCTTTTAGCATTTCTTCAGCAGTCGCTACATCGTCTTGCGCTTGTTGGTATGCTAAAAATGTTTTTACAATTTCTTCAAGCTCAGAGTATTCTTTTGAAAGAGCACGAAAGCGGTTTTGATCACTAATGACCGACGGATCGCTCAGTAGCGCTTGTACTTCTTCGTAGCGCTCTACTAAGGTTTCTAATTTACGATATACAGACTCTTTCATTTAACTGTTATTCCTGATCAATACCTAACATTTTTTTCAACTGAGTTAGTTGTGCCACTTCACCTTTTTTAGCCGCATCTTGAATTGCACGGGTAGGCGCGTGCATTAAGCGGTTGGTTAATTTATTGGCCAACTCTAATATAATTTTTTCTGCGTCTTTACCTGTATTTAGCTGGCTAACCGCCCGCTCAACAAGTTCTGACTTAATGGTTTGTACGTCGTTTCGGTAGTGGCGAATTAAATCAACCGAATCGAGAGAGCGAACCCACATTTCAAATTCTTTTACGCGCTCGCTTATTATTAATTGTGCTTGCTCTGCCGCCTGTTCACGCGCGGCCATATTCTCGCTTACAATGGCTTGTAAGTCATCAACGGAATATAAATAGGCTGCGTCAAGCTCGCCTACTTGGCTTTCTATATCGCGCGGTACGGCAATATCAATAAACAGCATAGGTTTATGGCGGCGCTGTTTTAATGCTTGCTCCACCACCCCTTTACCTATTATTGGTAACGTACTGGCGGTTGAGCTAATAACAATATCGGCTTTGTGTAAACGCTCAGGTAGTTGTGCCAGCGCTATCACATCGGCCGACACTTCCTGCGCTAAACCGCGTGCACGTTCAATGGTTCTGTTGGCAACCGTAATTTGTTGCGGCTCATTTTGATATAAATGTTTAGCTACAAGCTCTATTGTTTCGCCGGCACCAATTAATAACACATTGGTTTTATCAAGCTTGCCATAAATATGTTTTGCTAAATTAACCGCAGCAAACGCCACCGACACAGCACTGGCACCAATATCAGTGTCGGTACGGACCTGCTTAGCGACCGAAAAGGTTTTTTGAAACAACCTGTCAAACTTAACGCCTACGGCATCGTGCGTTTTGGCGCTATGATAAGCTTGCTTAATTTGCCCTAAAATTTGCGGCTCGCCCAATACCAATGAATCTAAGCCGCACGCAACACGCATTAAATGATTAATGGCTGCATCACCTTGGTGGCAATATATATTTTTGCTCAGTTCGTGTTCATCCAAGCCATGGAAACTGGCAAGCCAGGCTAGCAGTGCTTGGGAATTTGACTGCTCAAGGCTACAATAGATTTCGGTACGGTTACAGGTAGATACAATAACGGCTTCGTTAAAGTCGGCATGACCGCTTAATTGCTGGAGCGCCTCAGACATTTGCTCAGGCGAAAAAGCCACTTTTTCACGTAATTCTACGGATGCGGTTTTGTGATTTATACCAAGTGCTATGATGGTCATATTTGCCAAATATTGCTGCGCCCTACTTTAAAGGCGGCAATTTTACCAAAAATCAGCGGAATATGGAAAGTAAGGAACAACATTTGATTAGACATTATTTAATTTTATTCACTCTTTTTTTGTTTTTAGCGGGCTGCGCCCACCAAATTGATACAAAAACAACGCTTTACGATGATTGGAAACCACGCTTAGCAGCGCAAAAAACCTGGCAAGCACAAGGTAAATTAGCGTTTATAAGCCCTGATGAGCGCCAATCTGCAAACTTAAATTGGCAACAAGACGAAAAACAAAACAACTTAGTGCTCACTACGTTTATTGGTACTCGTATATTGTCGCTTAAACAAACCCGCACAGGTGCGGAACTTGATTACGACGATAAAACATACACAGATACTAACGCCGCGTTATTATTAAAACGCTTAACAGGTTTTAACCTGCCTGTTGATAACGCCGATAACTGGTTAAAAGGCACGTTAACGTCGCAAACATTAAAAGTAGACGAACTAGGCCGCGCACAACAAGTTATTTGGTACGATAACAGCAATAAAAAGTGGCAAATAACGTATTCAAACTATAAACAACAAGGTGGCTTTTGGGTTCCTGGCAATGTCACGCTAAAACATCAGCAAATTAAAATCAAAATTCAACTCTACAATTGGCAATTTAATTAAGTATGAATACTAAAACAGCTTTTTCGGTCATTGCACCGGCAAAACTTAACTTATTTTTACACATCAATGCGCGCCGTGATGACGGTTATCACGAACTAGAAACCTTATTTACCTTTTTAAATTTTGGCGACACACTCGACTTTTCAGTTAACGAAGCGCCCACTATTTTAATAACGGGTGATACGAAAGGCATAGCAAATTGCGATAATCTCATCTATAAAGCCGCGTTATTGCTTAAAAATCACTGTGGCATTTCATCAGGTGTAAAAATAAATCTCACTAAACGTTTACCTATGGGTGGCGGCGTGGGAGGCGGTTCATCTGATGCAGCCACCACGTTACTTGCACTTAATAAAATGTGGAATACACAACTAAATATTGATGAATTAGCAAACTTAGGCCTGCAATTAGGCGCCGACGTGCCGGTATTTATTCGTGGTAAAAGCGCCATAGCACACGGTATTGGCGAACAATTGGTTGACGTAGAGCTTGAACAAAAATGGTATTGCGTTGTGCACCCTAATCAGCATGTCAGTACCGCTAAAATATTCACTCACCCAGATTTAAAACGCGATACACCAAAAATTTCAGGTGATTGGCGAACCCATAAATTAACCAACGATTGTGAGCCTTTAGTTAAAAAGCTCTGCCCCGAGGTTGAAAAAACCCTGCAGTGGTTGCTAAAATACGCCCCGTCGAAGATGACCGGAACAGGTTCATGTTGTTTTGTCGAATTTGCTAGCCAAGTTCAAGCACAAGATGTACTTGATAACCTCCCCCATACTTGGCAGGGTTTTGTTGCTTCTAGCGCAAATGTCTCACCTGCTCATACGGAGCTTGCCGCCATATTCGATCAATGAAGTAACGTACAAGTAATCATAAGTTAACGCGTAGTGGGTTTTACCTATTTACCCGTTAGTCCAAAAATTCAGTGCCTGAGGAACCCTACCGTGCCTGACATGAAGCTCTTCGCTGGTAACGCAACACCTGAGTTAGCTCAAAAAGTTGCAAAACGTTTGTATATTGAATTAGGCGATGCTGTTGTTGGCCGTTTTAGCGACGGTGAGATCAGTGTTCAAATAAATGAAAATGTTCGTGGCTCGGATGTTTTTATCTTGCAATCAACCTGTGCCCCTACTAACGATAACCTAATGGAACTTATCGTTATGGTTGATGCTCTACGTCGTGCATCAGCAGGTCGTATTACTGCCGTCATTCCTTATTTTGGTTATGCACGTCAAGACCGTCGAGTACGTTCTGCGCGCGTTCCAATTACCGCTAAAGTTGTTGCCGATTTCTTATCAAGTGTAGGTGTTGACCGCGTTCTTACGGTTGATTTACACGCTGAGCAAATACAAGGTTTCTTTGACGTACCAGTAGATAACGTATTTGGTAGCCCTGTACTACTTGAAGATATGGAAGAGCGTGAGTTTGAAGACGTTGTTGTAGTATCGCCAGATATTGGTGGTGTAGTACGTGCCCGTGCTATTGCAAAACTACTTCACGACACAGACCTTGCTATTATTGATAAACGTCGCCCTCAAGCTAACGTTTCTCAAGTAATGCATATTATTGGTGATGTTGAAGGCCGCGACTGTATTATCGTAGATGATATGATTGATACCGGTGGTACTTTATGTAAAGCCGCAGAAGCACTTAAAGAACACGGTGCTAAACGCGTATTTGCCTATGCAACGCACCCTATTTTATCTGGCAAAGCTGCAGAGAACATTCGTAACTCAGTAATTGATGAAGTAATTGTAACTGACTCAATTCCGTTATCTGATGAATTAAAAGCGCTTGATAAAGTAAAAGTACTGACTCTTGCTGACATGTTAGCCGAAACAATTCGTCGCATCAGCAATGAAGAATCTATTTCAGCGATGTTTGAACACTAAAATCACACATTCGTTGGAACATATAAGCGCCTTTTGGCGCTTTTTTTGTATGTGTTGTTTATTTTATCAGGGGGCGGTGTTATGATAGCGCGCCTTTTGGGTAGGGACCTTGGTCGCAAAGGCCCTAACACTTTTAATTATTGGAGACATTATGTCTAACGAAACTTATACTTACAACGCTGAACTTCGCGTAGAAACTGGTACTGGTGCGAGCCGCCGCCTACGTCGCGAAGACAAAGTACCTGCTATCCTTTACGGTGCAGATAAAGAAGCGGTATCGCTTACTCTTGCTCATAAAGACATGATCAAAGCACAAGAAAGCGAAGGTTTTTACACGCACATTCTTACGCTAAATGTTGGCGGCGAGTCTGTTGAAGCTATCTTAAAAGATATTCAACGTCACCCATTCAAGCCAAAAATCACTCACCTTGATTTCCAACGTGTAGATGCAACTCACAAATTAGTAACTAAAGTTCCTCTTCACTTCATCGGTGAAGAAGCAGTTACTAAAGCTGGCGCAACTGTTGTTCACCAGTTAACTGAAGTTGAGATTTCTTGTCTTCCTAAAGCACTTCCAGAATTCGTTGAAGTTAACGTTTCTAATTTAGTAGTTG
The DNA here is from genome assembly GCF_002331165.1 of Pseudoalteromonas sp. UBA2102. Lineage (NCBI taxonomy): Bacteria > Pseudomonadati > Pseudomonadota > Gammaproteobacteria > Alteromonadales > Pseudoalteromonadaceae > Pseudoalteromonas > Pseudoalteromonas sp. UBA2102. The sequence continues at coordinate 2,649 of NZ_DCYU01000097.1, read as the reverse complement.
GTGATTCAGTTCACATTTCTGACCTTGAACTTCCTTCAGGTGTTCAGTCTGTTGAACTAGGTAAAGGCGAAGGCCACGACCTGTCAGTAGTTACAATCAAAGCTAACAAAGCAGCTCCTACTGAAGAAGAAGCTTCAGACGCTGCTGAATAATATTTAAGGTCTTGCACCTTGAATTCTATTCAAATGCTTGTGGGCCTGGCTAATCCAGGCCCCGAATACGCAAACACACGCCACAATGCAGGTGCTTGGTTCATTGAAGAACTCGCAGCACGCTACAACTGCACGCTCAAACACGATCCTAAATATCACGGCCTAACTGGCAAAGTGATCATCCAAGGCCAAGAATTCAAGTTATTGATCCCCACCACCTACATGAACTTAAGTGGTAAAGCGGTCGGTAGTTTAGCCAATTTTTTCAAAATCCCCGTGGAAAACATACTTGTTGCCCATGACGAAATGGATTTAGACCCAGGCGTTGCCAAACTTAAAAAAGGTGGCGGTCATGGCGGTCATAATGGCTTAAAAGACATTATTGCAAAAATGGCAAACCAAAAAGATTTTATGCGTTTACGCATAGGTATCGGTCATCCAGGGCATCGTGAAATGGTTACCGGTTGGGTGCTTGGAAAAGCAGCCAAAGAAGACCAAGAAAAAATGGATGCAGCGGTTGATGAAGCAGTTCGTTGTATGGAAATACTTGCAAAAGATGGTGTGTTAAAAGCACAAAACAGACTACATTCTTTTAAACCATAATCGTTTAAACGAATCTTAACAAGGTATCTTACTATGGGTTTTAAATGTGGCATCGTTGGCTTGCCTAATGTTGGTAAATCAACGCTTTTTAATGCACTAACTAAAGCGGGTATTGAAGCCGCTAACTTTCCTTTTTGTACCATCGAACCTAACACAGGTGTAGTACCGGTACCCGATCCTCGCTTAGACGAGCTAGCAAAAATTGTAAATCCTCAACGTATTCTACCTACCAGTATGGAATTTGTTGATATTGCTGGTTTAGTAAAAGGCGCATCAAAAGGTGAAGGTTTAGGAAACCAATTTTTAGCAAACATTCGTGAAACGGATGCAATTGGCCATGTAGTTCGCTGTTTTGAAGACGAAAACGTAATTCACGTTGCAGGTACTATTGACCCTGCTGACGATATTGACGTTATCAATACCGAATTAGTACTTGCCGATATGGACAGCGCTGATAAAGCAATTTTCCGTAACGCTAAAAAAGCGAAAGGCGGCGATAAAGACGCTAAAGAGCAAAATGCAGTACTTGAAAAAGTTAAAGTACACTTAGACGAAGGGTTAACACTTCGCTCTTTAGAGCTTACTAAAGAAGAAAAAGCAGCAATTAGCTCAATTAACTTCTTAACTATTAAGCCTACTATGTACATTGCTAACGTAGCTGAAGATGGCTTTGAAAATAACCCACACCTTGACCGTGTACGTGCTATTGCAGAGTCTGAAGATGCTGTAGTAATTCCGGTGTGTGCTGCAATCGAATCTGAGCTTTCTGAACTAGATGAAGAAGACAAGCTTGAATTTATGGCAGACCTAGGTTTAGAAGAACCAGGCCTAAACCGTGTTATTCGCGGTGGTTACGAGCTATTGCATTTACAAACCTACTTCACAGCAGGTGTAAAAGAAGTACGCGCGTGGACTATTCCAGTAGGTGCAACTGCGCCGCAAGCGGCTGGTAAAATTCACACCGACTTTGAACGTGGCTTTATTCGCGCACAAACCATTGCTTATGACGACTACATTGCCTTTAATGGCGAAGGTGGCGCTAAAGAAGCCGGTAAAATGCGTCAAGAAGGTAAAGAGTACATTGTTAAAGATGGCGATGTAATGAACTTCTTGTTCAACGTATAATTACGCCTAAACAATCTGTTTATAAAAGCCCGCTTAATGCGGGTTTTTTTATGCCTTTAACCAGGTAAGTTTCATCCTAAAAGATAAATGGCCTTAATCACTTTTGGCTTTTTATAGCAATTAGCATAATTAAGTGATTTATTTTGTGGATGGAAAAACCTGTTGATGGCTAGGAAAAATCGCTATTTAGTTGTTCTAAAAGAGAATTTTTTCACACATATAGCGACACCTTTGGTCCCGCAAAATGATATAAGTATTATTACGAATTGGTATTATACTCACGAGCTAAGCTAAATACTTTATTTAACGTGATAAATACGCATCAGTAATAAGCAAATTGCCCTAACAACTACCCCCACGCGGTGATTAATATGTAATTTTTAACGCAACTAGCGCAAGTTATGCCTACTTAAAATGATTGCATAGCCTGGTTGTTAAGTATCATAACTTCATTCAATAGCTAAAATACTCAATAAACTCGGTTTTAATACAACTTGATCACAAAGCGACTACATAAATACTCAGCAGTTTTTATATTAACGGTTTTAAGTTGTTATTACTTAGTGTACTTTGACAGTTGATTTACAGCTAAAAAAACAGCAAATTTATTAAAATTTAGCCTCTTAGCTTAATTTTCCTGCAAACAAACCCTGTTAAGTGTTTTTTTGCAAAAAAGGTGTTGACGGATTTGGGTCATATCAGCATAATACGCCCCGCACTCAGCGATGAAGTGATAACAAAAGAGATGGCTAAGTAGCTCAGCTGGTTA
>NZ_DCYU01000029.1:0-32472 GCF_002331165.1 Pseudoalteromonas sp. UBA2102 | reverse complement strand
GCAGTGATTAGCGCAATAATTTTAGATACCCAAAACACACTGTTATGCACCGGGTAGCTGTCAACAATATCGCCCATACCACTGTGGCGTTCTCGCCAAACCAGCTCTGCGCTGTAATAAGCAATAATAATAAACATAAATATAGCGGAGGCGTTTTGAATAATGCCCACCATGTTTTGTGTGAGCGGCCAATCTGTTGTGCCATATGCGCCAATAGGCGCAAAAAGTGGTGCGAGTAACGTAATAATACTGACACCCGCTAAAATCATAAAAGGAGCACTTAATATAACCTGCTTAAGCTCAAATAAGCTGCGCATTACTAATTGCGATTGCGTATTGACCCCTTTTGACTTGTAATTTTTAGCACTGCTAATAAGTGCTGCTTGTTTATTTTTTACAAACGTAGAGACAGCAAATTGCTTTTTCTGTTTTTTAGTGACTACGCGGTTACCTAACTTTCCGAGGCCAAAAAACATCGCTAAACTTAGTGCTACCCATAAAATACGGTTAATTAAAAAATCGCCCGAAAGCGTTAACACTTCAGTATTTTTATCACTTACAGTCCAGTAACGGGTTAAGTCAATTAATGAACCAGTGCCAAATGGGTCTGCGTAAACAACAATATTTCTAAACGCTAAATCGTCAAAATAGATACTCGCCAATTGGTAACTTATATAGATCACCACGGCCGTTACATATACCGCCATCATGGTTTTAAAATAAACCGCCACACTATTAAAAATAGCACTGAGGACCAATAAGCTTGGCACCGCTAAATATAAAAAAGGCGCAGCGTAATATATAAACTTATTAGGGCCTACTAGCTCACTATCAAGCCAGCCAACCAACAAGCCAAACTGAGATCCCAAAAATACGCCTAGTGGCACAGTTAAAAAAACAACGAGCACAACCAAGTAAGCACCAAAAAAACGCCCTGATTGATAAGCAAGCGGGTTAACGGGCTTACTAAACACCAGCTCATCCATTTTGGTCTCGCTGTTGCGAATCGCTGAGCTTGCAACAAAGTTAACCACTAAAAACATAGCAAGCGTACAAAAGGTAACCGTTAAAACCATAATGGTATAAGGCGAATTCATATGAACATTAGCCCCACCTAGCGGAAACTTACTACTGGAGCTTATAAAAAACGCCATAAAAAAGAAGATTAATGAGGTCACATAAAACGAAGGCTGGCGCACAAAATAGCGCAGCTCAAACGCGAGCATATTAAAAAACATAGCGCCCCCTTATGCTACTTGGCTGTTACGATGATTAAGCAAAGTAGAAAAATATACATCTTCTAGGTTTGCACTGCTGAGCTCAAAACCTTCAGGGGCTTCATTGGCTAATACATGTAATATGGTTTGCCCAGCAAATAAGCGTTTTGAAATAACAGGCAGTTGCGGCTCTAGCTCTAGTGCTTCTTCTTGGCTCATGGCTTTGCGCCAAATTTGGCCTTGGAGTTTATCGGTAAGGGCAATGGGGTTACCCTCTAATAATATTTTTCCGCCTGCCAGTACGGCCATGTTTGGGCAAAGCTCTGCCACATCTTCAACAATGTGGGTCGATAATATAACGACTTTTTGCTCGCCTAAGCTTACTAGCAAGTTATGAAAACGATTTCGCTCTTCAGGGTCTAGGCCTGCTGTTGGTTCATCAACAATTAGTAAATCAGGGTCACCTAGTAAGGCTTGTGCAATACCAAAACGCTGGCGCATACCGCCCGAAAAGCCACTTACCGCTTTTGAGCGATGTTGATATAAATTAGTATGTGCAAGCAAGCCTTCTACCGACTCTTTACGCTCGCCTTTGTTATGAATGCCCTTTAAAACAGCCATGTGGTCCAGCAAGTCGTAAGCACTAACACGTGGGTATACACCAAAATCTTGCGGTAGGTAACCTAAACGTTGGCGCAAAGCCTGTGGGTCTTTAAAAACATCAATACCATCAAACGTGATTGAACCCGAATCGGCAGATTGCAACGTAGAAATAGTACGCATTAGTGATGATTTACCCGCGCCATTTGGCCCTAGCAGCCCAAACATTCCTTTTCCTATAGATAAATCAACACCTTGTAGTGCATGTACGCCATTATCGTAGGTTTTAGATAACCCTGTTATTGATAGCATTTTTACTTCCTTGAATTTTAATAGTTTTTTTATTGCGCTTTTTATACCACATTAAAAAAAGGAACATAAGTTACACCATGGTTAATTTTGTAACAATAAATAAACACAACAGGTAATAATACTTGCCTCGCATTTATTCAGTCGGTATAAAAACCACACACACACTTTATAAGAAGCGTAAAGCCATGCAAAAACATCAAAGCCAACCACTAAACGATTTTATAGAATACCCTCACGATGAAATGCTAAAACGCGCAAACGAATTTTTACAAACCAGCCAGCGCCGCCATAGTATTCGCAGCTTTAGCGACCGACCTGTGCCTAAAAATATAATTGAAGCCTGTATAAAAGCAGCAGGTACCGCGCCAAGTGGAGCGAATCATCAACCGTGGCATTTTGTAGCTATAAACAGTAGCGATGTAAAAAAACAAATAAGAGAGGCCGCCGAAAAACTAGAGCGCTCTTTTTATGAAGGCAGAGCAGGAGAAGAGTGGCTTGATGCGCTAAAACCATTAGGTACCGACGCCAATAAACCCTATTTAGAACATGCGCCTTGGCTTATTGCAGTGTTTAGTCAAAAAAAAGGCGGTGTGAATACGGATGATAAAAACACCAATTATTATGTGCACGAATCAGTAGGGCTGGCTACTGGATTTTTAATACAAGCCCTGCACCGCTGTGGCTTAGCTACGCTTACCCATACACCTAAACCAATGAGTTTTTTAACCGACATTTGTAAGCGCGACAAAGACAACGAACGTCCTTACATGTTACTTATTGCGGGCTACCCAAGTGACGATGCAACTGTACCTGCCCATGCACTTGATAAAAAGTCGCTTGATGAGATTGCCACTTTTATTTAAAGCAAATTACTCAGCGGTACTTTGCTTACAAAACCATTCGTATAGTAACGTAATAATCGACTCAACTTTTGGGTCGATTAACGAATAATAAATTGTATGTCCCTCACGGCGAGTTGCCACTAGCTGGGCTTTACGTAAACTCGCCAAATGCTGAGACAAAGCAGACTGTGCCAACGGAACATTTTGATTTAACTCACCTACACTTTGTTCACCTTGCAATAAACTACATAAAATCATTAAACGGTTTTTATTTGCCATTAATTTTAAAAATTGCTCTGCCTGCTGAGCGTTTTCTGCAAGTTGTTCAATATTCATTGTGATACTTAATTATTTTGTGTGTTTTAATTATAGACTTTTACATTAGTAAGTTCTAATATAATTAACATTAGAAAAAACTAATGTTAAGGTCAATTCATGAAAATAAGTGACGCCATCCTCTTAATTGGCGGAAGTGCCGTTACAATTTCTGTGCTTTTAATCTACTTTGTTGATAGTAACTTTCAATTTTTAACGTTATTTATTGGTATTAACTTAGTGCAATCCGCCTACACTAAATGGTGCCCATTAATGACTTTTTTGCGCAAAAGAGGATTTACAGACTAATGCTTACTTCAATTCCTGATTTACTAAAAATTATCACACCTAACCAACGCCGTATTGATGCAGCGCAAGCAAAGCAAGAGCTAGAACAAAATAAAGGTTTACTTATTGATGTACGCGAACCCGCTGAGCATGCCAATGTAGCTGCGGTAGGGGCAGTAAATATTCCACGCGGATTACTCGAAATGAAGCTAATGGAAATAGAAAAAGACGCTGCACGCCCTATTTACTTACATTGTGCCAGCGGTGCCCGCGCCACCTTAGGTGCAGAAGCGCTAACCCGCGTAGGCTACGAAAACGTTACCGTTATTACGTGTAATGCAACGCAAGTAAGTGAAGTTTTTTAATTGCTTCACAAAAAAGTAACCTAAATTGCCTACACTTTGCTTTTTACACTTTACAGGTACAAAGCAATGGCATTTACACGGAGAAGTTTTTTAAAAGCATCGGCAGCAGGATTTGGCGCTGCCGTATTATCACTTGGTTTAACAGGTTGTCGTTTTGACGATGATGACGACACACCCGTTAGCTTTGACCACGGCGTTGCCAGCGGCGACCCGCTAAGCGATAGCTTAATTATTTGGACCCGTGTAACCCCACTCGATGTAACAACTAAATCGCTAAAAGTACAATGGCAAGCCGCCACCGACCAAAGCTTCACAAATATTGTTCACGATGGTGAAACACATATCAGTGATACCACCGACTTTACTCTTAAAGTTGATTTACAAGGGCTTGATGCCAATACCGTATATTACTATCGCTTTAATGCACACGGAAAAACCTCCCCTATCGGACAAGGTAAAACGCTTCCTGTCGGTGCGGTTGAACAGGTGAAATTAGCCGTTGTATCGTGCGCAAATTACCCTGCCGGGTATTTTCATGTGTATGGCGAAATTGCTAAGCAAAGCGATTTAGATGCGGTACTGCACTTAGGTGATTACATATACGAATACAGCAATACGGGTTATGCAACCGAAGACGCCGCACAGTTAGAGCGACTGCTACCCTTAGATAACAGCAGCGAAATTATCGCACTGACCGATTATAGAAAACGCTATGCAAATTATCGCCTCGATGCCGACTTACAAGCAGCCCATAGCCACTGTGCATTTATAACAGTGTGGGACGACCACGAAATCACCAACGACACATGGCGCGAAGGCGCAGAAAACCATAACGAAGGTGAAGGCGAATTTAGCCAACGTAAACTCAATGCACTACAAGCCTACTTTGAGTGGATGCCAATTCGTAATGTAGCCGACAAAGAACGTATTTACCGACGCTTTGAGTTTGGTAATTTAGTCTCTTTATACATGCTAGATACCCGTGTATTAGCCCGTGATGAGCAGCTTAACTATAGTGATTTTGACCTTACCTCCCCTGCCGGGCAAAGCGCATTTGCTGCAGCAATAGGTGCAACTGACCGTGCATTATTAGGCAGTGAACAACTTACATGGCTTAGTGATGCCATCACTACCTCAAGCACACAGTGGCAAGTGTTAGGGCAACAAGTGCTAATGACAAAAATGCACTTACCAGTAGAGGTCATGTTACTACTTTCTAGCTTACAAAGTGCTCAGGCAAATGGTGGCGATCCAAGTGAATTGCTCGCACAGGCCAATGTATTATTTGCAGAGCTGGCGCAAATTAAAGGCCGTGTATTAGCGGGCGACCCAAGTGTAACCGAGGCAGAGCTTGCCCGTGTTCAAACCACCATACCGTATAACCTTGATGCGTGGGATGGCTATGCCTACGAGCGAGAAGTATTATTAGGTACCGCTATTGCAGCACAAAAAAACTTAGTAGTTTTAGCCGGAGATACTCATAACGGCTGGGCGGGACAGCTTAAAACTGATGCCAGTAACCCTATTGCAGCCTCACAAAATGCTGGGGTGGAATTTGCAACGGCATCGGTTTCATCACCTGGGCTTGAAGAATATTTAGCGCTAAACACACAAGATGCGCAAACCGTAGCGCAAATAGAGCAAGTAATTGCCTTATTAGTTGATGACCTTGCTTATAATAATTTAGTAGAGCGCGGCTATTTAACCGTTACATTTACACCTGCAAAAGCCAGTGCTAAGTGGAATTATATAAGCACAATTAAAGCGCGCGAATATCAGGTTGTTGAAAGCCGTACCAAAGAGCTAAGTATGCTGGCAGGTCAGGCTCAATTACAAAACGCTTAACGCTTCGCCTCTAAAGCTGCCAAACGCGTATCTATGCGCTCTACTACCTCAACTAAGCGAGCAAGTAATGCTTGGTTGAGGTGATCTTCAGCAAGCTCCTGTGTTTTAGGGGCTTGCGCAGCTAAGTTATCTTTTTGCTCAAGTATGGCTTCTCTAAACTCACTGGCATTTTCAACACCAAGTAATGACACCAATGCGCCATGACCCGACTGCCCTGCAGTTTCAAAGCTTAAGCGGTATAACCCAAAAAAGCGCATAAGCGGCCCTTGGTTCAGCCCAACATCGGTTATTTTTTCAAGTGGTATAGATTTTTCTTCTTTAAATAAAATGCCGCGTTTAACAACCAGCTTTTGCGTGAGTAATTGCGCCGACATAGCGGCCAAAATTTTACCTGCCACCAGCCATACAACAAATAACACCACAGGTATAAGTGGAATGGTCACTAATGCAACGGCACTAAAAAAGCATGCCATGGTCATCCAGTATTGCTTCACTTTGGGATCAAAGCTGGCACTTTTTAAAATAGGGTTGCTCATTGGTTTATCCTCATTCCCATTTTATTAATCTAATCAAACGTATGCCTTTATTCAACTTATGTGATCAACGTCTTCAATGCAATTAACCCACTTACATTCAGATAAACTTTCATACACTCTCTTACAAACGCCAATCGAAAATATAGCTACACTAAAGCCTAATAGCGTTGCGGCACACTTCACTTATCGCAAACAATTTTCACTTTTTACTTAACATCAAGGCTCCTATGAACACTTATATACAAAACTCACTACGGTTATTAGTTGGCACACTTGCACTTTGCAGTATTACTGCTCAAGCTGAGTCGCAGTTTTCATTAGGGGGCGGTGTCATTTCTACCAGCTCACCTTATGCAGGTACCGACAGTGAAACGCTATTTTTACCTATCATTACTTACGAAGGTGAAAGGCTTAGTTTTAAAGGTTTGTCGCTTGATTATAAATTAGTGGAGCAGCAAGGTTTTAACTGGTCATTAGTTTTAGAGCCAGGTGATAACTTTGATACCTCAGATTCAGACCTTGCAGCCATAAAAGCCTTAGACGATAGAAAGCTATCACTCTACGCAGGTACGCAGGTTAGTTACACTGCAAGCTTTGGTAAAATAAGCGCCAGTGCTACTCATGATGTAATAGGCCACGGCGATGGCGCTAAATTTAAAACCAATTACAGTTACCCTATTAAGTTATCTAAACAACTAATGCTCATTCCTTCTGTGGGTGTTGAGCTAAATAGCAGTGATGTATCTAACTATTATTATGGTGTAGCACAGGGCGAATCTGCCACCTATGCGCCTTACGAACTTGGTTCTACGGTTAACTATAATGCGGGTTTATTTTTAATGTATTACATTAACAAAAACTGGAACGTAAATGCCATGGTTAACTATAAGCAGCTCGATTCTGATATTGAAGACTCACCCATTATTGATACCGATAACACCACAACTGTTATGATGTCGGTTAACTATCGTTTTTAATGTCCCTTTTGTTAGGCATTAATTAAGCATTAAAAAAGCCGAGCATACAGGGCTATGCTCGGCTTAGGTTTGGGAAAATATAACTGCTACTGCTTATTAATAAGTATGCTTACATTTTCTCTATCTGGGCCTATTACATTAAACGTGTAATTACCCGATTCGGTAATGCTCAGTGCTATATTGGCACCTACCGCTTCAAGTGGTGTTAGTTCATCAATTACCACTACCGGCGTATCGCCTGCTCCACCGTAATCCACTGTACTCCAATCTTCAGACGCTACTTTAAATTCGTAGTCGCCTACTTCTAATTCAATAGAAGCAGAGTAAATTGCATCACCCTCGTACATAAGCGGGTTATCAGTACTCCATTCATTTAAGCTGCCGCGAATAAATACCGGTGTTTGTGCAAACATTTCGCCGTTGAGCACTTTTAGCGTTACGTTATTTAAATCACTGGCGTCAAATATAAACTGGTATTCACCTTGCTCGGCAATGTCTATGGTCATATTTGCGCCCGCAACCGACAACTGCTCAGCGGTGCCAACCATTACACTGGCATCACCCTCAGCCGAGCCATAATCAACCGTGCTCCAATCTTCTGACGCTACTTTAAATTCATAGCTTGCAGCGCTCAGTGTTTTAGTAAAGGTGTAAATGCCTTTACCTTTATAACTTAGCTCATCGGTTACTCCCCAATCATTAAGCGTACCGCGCACATAAATAGCAGTGCCTACAAATGGCTCTTCGTTGTATAAAGTAAGCGTTGGATTTTCAGGGTTTGAAGCATTAAGCGAAAATACATAGGTTGCATCAATAGCAGCGCTAAAGGTCATGTTTGCACCTGAGCGCGTTAATGGCTCACTTTGATTTTCAACTACATCTTTATCAGCGTCAGTAAGCGCACCAAAATCAACCGTAGACCAATCTTCTGAGGCAATTTTAAATTCGTAATCGCCAGCGCTTAGTGCAATTGCTATACGGTATTCACCCTCGCCAATATATTCAAATGCATCGCGTGTGCCCCAGTCGTTTAAAGTTCCGCGCACAAACACAGCGGTGCTGCCATAAGGTACTACATCAGGCGCACCTACGGTCGCATTTGCACTTAAACCAACACCTTGGCTCTCACCTTGGTTTTTAGTAAAAACAGCTAGTGTGTAGGGCGGTACAGTAAATGTGCCTTCGTTATCGCCTTGGGCAAAATTGGCGCTGGCCATGCTTGCATCAACACTGTTTTTTAATACGTCGTGTAATTCAAAACCCGCTGCAGTGGCAATAGTATGGCTAAGGGTTTGCTCGGTTGCGTTAATCATCACTACAAGCGCGTCAAATGCTGGGTCTAAATCTGTTAATCCTTCGCCATCATCAATGCTCATTACAATTAAGCCATGTTGCTGCGCTTTACCTACGTTATGAAAACCCACTCGCTCAATGACATCTTGCTCTGTGGTTAATCTAAATAGTGGGCTGCTGCTACGTATTTGTAAAAACTCGTTAAATACATCACCTGCATAGGCTATGTCTTGCGGCATTGCCTGTGCATCTGGATTAGCAGAGATAGGCATAATTTCAGACCATTTTTCTTGGTTTTTCTCTGCGTTTGGTAAACCAATGTTCCAGTTATTATTCTCTTTGGTTAAATCAACAGCATTAAACCAATCACCGGCATTATAGCTATCACGATCCATTGACTTAGAACGCAGTAAATCAGCGCCCAATTGCATAAAAGGAATGCCTTGGCTCATAAGTGGAATAGACAATGCCATGTTGTGCGCGCGCACACGTTGCTCAATACTCATGCTTGATGCATGTTTGTATTGCAACTGATCCCACAGTGTTTCGTTATCGTGTTTTGATACGTAATGAATGCTATCTGCTGGGTCTAGTGCATACGCCGTTGGCTGAGTATTCCAAGTAAAGCTATTACCTTTAGATGAATTACCTTTAAAGTCTTTTAAAATGTAATTTTGTAAGTTGCCCGCCAGCGATAACCGTAACGTGTCTTGTTCGGCTAGGTTGCCATCTGTCGGGTTATTGCTAAACATTGCACCACCACGCACGGCTTCACGAATACGGTCGTTAAATGTACCCACCTCTGAGCCTGCCATATCAGCCTGTTTAGCTTGTGTGAATAAACGATTGTTAGCTACTTCACCAAAATCCCAGCCTTCACCGTAAAAATAGTTATCAGGGTCAACTGCCTGCACGGCTTCACGCGCAGCTAATATTGATGATTTTGGCATATGCCCCATAACATCAAATCTAAAACTGTCGTAGCCAAATTCACGCGCTAAAATAACCAATGAATCAGTAACAAACTTATCCATCATTACATGCTCTGTAGCTGTATTTTCACAACACGTTGAGCGCTCTATTTCACCACTTACTTCGTTATAGCGATGATAGTAACCCGGTACTAGCTTATCAAATACCGACTTGTCCCAAATACCCGACGACGTTGTATGGTTATAAACCACATCCAGTACAACACGAAGTCCTACTTCTTGCAGTGATTGCACCATAGCGCGGGTTTCTTTAACGCGGGCAATGCCCTCTGGGCTTGAGGCATACGAGCCTTCAGGCGCTATAAAGTAATGCGGATCGTAACCCCAGTTAAAGCCGTCTAAATCACGCATCGCACTGGCTAATGCTTGTGCATCATCTGAGCCAGGGAGGTAACTTTGCATAATATCGACAATGGTGCTGTTTTTATCTTCGATTTTACATGCATCAGCTTCATCGTTAATACGCTCACATAATTTACCCAAGGTGTCTGTAATTTCCACACGCTGTGAGGCATCCTCTTCAATGGTGCCAATATCAGTCACTGGCAGTAAATGAAAGTGTGTTAAGCCTTTATCTGCTAATTGCTTAAGGTGCTGCATTGGCACGCTTTCAAGTTCAGTGAATGCAAGGTATTTACCGCGGTTTGCTTCGCTTACAGACTGATCACGCACACTAAAATCACGTACGTGGCCTTCATAAATAACCGCATCTTCTGGGTTAGTAATAGTGGGCACGATACGTTCATCCCAGCCTTCTGGTTTAGTGTCATCATCGGCTAAATTAATCAGCTGGCTGTATAAACCATTGGTAGATACATTGAGTGAGTAAGGGTCTGTACTCCAAAGCGACTCTATTTGCTGAGTCAGTGGGTGGTAAACATCAAAATTAAAGCGGTAGTAGTGGCGGTCGTATTGCATATCTAAACTTGCCTGCCAAATACCCGTCTGTGTATTTAATGTCATTGGTATAGAGTGTACTTGTGTTTTTGCATCATCAAACACGTTTAGCACCATGTTATCAGCGGTGGGTGCCCACACAGTTACATCAATCGCGTTATTGCCATAAGTTACGCCAAGTACAGCTTCGTTAGCATCGTCTTCGCCTTGTGTGTAAAGGGCATCGAGTGCTTTAGCGGTTTGCACATAGCTTGCTTCTAGCAGCTTACCTTCACTATCGTAACCGGCAATAACAAGCTGCGATTTTATAAGCGCTTTAGCCGTGTTTGTATCCCAACTTCCTTCGTATGCGTTCCAAGTGGTTAAATGCGGTACTTTTGCCGCTTGCTCATCAGTTAAACTGCTTGATTGCAGCGTAACAGTATCGCCGTTTAAACCAGTATCTATATCCACTTCCAGCTCAGCCGTAGCTGATGAATGCAACTTAATTAGGCTTGTAAGCTCGTTACTTGGTTTATACAAAATAGTATTTAAATCAATCCAATGCGCTGAAGCACCTGCTATAGCAACGGCGCGTTCGCCCAAACTTAAAATAGGGTATTCAAACACCGAAGGCTCACCATGAATGGTAAAGTTCATACGTTGAAAGGTTTCATCGTCTTGCATCAGCGGCATGGTTAAATCCACATCACCAAACGCTTTACCTGACCCTTCTGTACCAATATGAATAATAAAATTGGCACATTCGTTATAACCCTCTTTAAGGTTAATTATCCAATACGCACCGTAGTTAGGGTCAATACCATCGTATTCATGGCCGTTAGCCCAATCGCTGGTATCAAATGGCGGTGCATAAGCATCGCATATCTCGTTATTCCACGAATGTAATCGGTAGCCTTCGTAGTTATCATCGGCTAGGCGGTTATAAAATAAAACCGCCTCTCCTTCCCCTGCAAATACCACAGGGTCTGGCAGGGTTGGGTCGGCGCCAACCACACAGCTTTCGTTTTTATCATCCGGTACAGTAGGCGCTGCACACGTTATAGGCTCAGGGTCCACACATTGCGAGCCTGCTTCGTTTGGTACTTGTGGCACATTACAGGTTAAAAGCTGCTGCCCCGACTCAACTTCATCTGTCCCACCACATCCTGCTAATATCATTAACCCTAAGGCTATTAGCAAATATTTAGACATTGTTATAATTTTCATTTTTAAACGCTCCGTTTGCTAATTAATGACTGTATGTAAAACCAAGATAAAACTGACGACCAAAGTACTGAGTAGTCCCTGTTCGCTGCTCTGAGCCAAAGTAGCTTTGGGTTGGTTCATCCGTTAAGTTATTAACTTGCAAAAGCATGGTGAGTGAATCGCTAAAGCGATAAGACGTTTGAAAATCGATGACTGTTTCAGCATCAAAATTAACCACTTGTTCGTTAATGGCAACCTGCTCTGATACAAACTCATCGCGGTAACGTACATTAAGGCGGGTTTCAAAATCGTCTAAAGCATAAAACACCGTGGCATTAAGCACGTTATTAGACAGCCCAGGTAAAGATTGCGCTAATGTATCGCCCCCTAAACTGGTAATCGATTCAATTTCACTTTCGGTGTATGAGTAACTTGCATTAGCGCCTAAGCCATTAAATGGCGAAGGTAAAAAGCTAAACACTTGCGTATAGGCAAGCTCTAGCCCTCTAATGTAGCCACCTTCGCCATTATTAACTGCCGTGGTGTAAATACCGTTTGTTGTAGCAACTTGCTCACCACTGACCGGATCTTCTATAGAGTCAGGGACGTTAAAGCCATTACCTTTAAAGTCGAAGTTTTCGATTGATAAGATTTCAACAAACGAGTCTATATTTTTATAAAATAACGCCGCAGCAACAGTGCCGTTACCTTCTTCAAAATAATATTCGTAAGATAAGTCGTACTGGTCGGCATAAAAGGGTTTTAAAAATGGGTTGTTATTACTTGAACCGTTAATAACACCATCGTCACTTACGTTTGCGCTGGCATCGCCCGCTAAACGGTTAATTGGTGCACGCGACATAACTTTAGCCGCAGCAAAGCGTACAAGTGAATTGTCGTTAAGTTGCAGGTTTAAATTTAATGATGGTAAGTAGTCGGTGTATTTAGTGCCTAATACATTAGGCGCGTATAAATCATTTACAATGCCGTTCTCATCAACAATATTTTGCGCACCTAAGCGCGCATCGCCCGCTACATTTTCAAGTACGGTTGCTGATTGGTCGGTTTCGATACGGCGCACACCCACATTACCTGATAGGTCAAGGCCGGCAATTTGCGTGTTAATGTTTACCATAACGTACGCGGCTAGCACATCTTCAAACACCGAGCCGCTTTGTAACACTGACCACGAATAGTTCGTTGTATAACCTTGCGCGTCGTCTACACCATCGGCGTTGCCCCATGTTTGAACGGGTTTTGGCGTGCCATCTGGAAACCATGCGTTAAGTGCTTTGTCTAAATCAATGGCTAAATACGACGGGAAGTAACTAAACTCGCCCTGCCAGTCAACCACTGACGCCATATCGTCGGTTAAACGTAAAGGGGGTTGCGTTGCTGAAAACGCCCCGTCGTTACCGTACTCAAATACCGAGCGTTTACGGCTGTACTCTCTATCTGAGTAGCGCGCCCCAAACTCTACTGAGCTAAATATGTCGCTTTCTATCTCGTATTTAAAGTCGAGCCTAAATGCAGTTACTTCATCTTCTGTTTGATCTGGGTAAATACCATATTTGCTGACCATTACACGGTCTATATCACTAAAGGCGGCCGCCTGATTAAACCCAACGTCAGGTAAATTTAAGCCATTTAATTGATAGTTAATTGCTACGTTGTTATCAAATACTGGCGTTTCTGCATTGGCATCTTCAGCTACTAAACTCCACAGTAAGCCATTTCTAAAATTACTTTTTGCGCGAGAAAGCGACACATCGGCATTTACGTTTAGTCTATCGGTTACCTGCCAATCGGCATTCACGCCAAAGCTGTCTACTTCGTCAAAGTCTTGGTTGTCGTCGTTCACTATTTCAACGCGGGTATAACTTTGCGAAGTGCGGTTAACCGCTGCGCCTATTACGGCATTACCATCAAGCTGAGCGTTAGCATATGCAGCTGTTGGCCCGCCTAATTTAACCCTCAGGCCGCGAGCAAATGACTCTTTATCAAAGCGCGATAAAAACGCATCACCTTTTAATGTAAAGTTATCTACCGGCGCCCACTCTATAGCTGCTAAGTAACCATTACGGGTTTCTTCGCCGCCTAAATGCTGTAGCTCAAAGCCTTCGCTAATGTATTCGTTTTCTGGGTTAGCTAAAGGGCCATTGGTGTCGTTAGCTGCGCCATCAACGTCTTTTGTGTCGTTGTACGCAAGGCCAATAAACTGCGTTGCTACACTTGGCTGAAACAAACGCGCATAGCCTAGCGCTACGCCTAACGTGTCGTCTAGGTATTTGCCTTGATACGAAAAACTAATCCGGTCGCCAAATTCTGTGGCATCCGATACCTCTGAGGCGCGGTCGTTATACATACCACGCACATTAGCTACAAATTTATGCGTTTGATCATTATTAAGTGGACTGGCGGTTTCAAGCTCTACGGTACCGGCCACGCCACCTTCAATAAGCGATGCCTTTGGCGATTTGTATACCGCCGCAGAGCTAATTAATTCTGACGGATATTGGTCAAACTCAATACTGCGGCTGCCACTTGTAGATACTTGCTCGCGGCCATTAAGTGTTGAAAATACAAACCCGCCCGACAGCCCGCGTATATTAATTTGCGCCGCTTGCCCACCCGTTCGCACCGCTGAAATACCAGGTAATCGTGTAAGTGCATCGGCCATTGAAATATCAGGCAGTGCCCCTAAATCATCGGCAGAAATTTGTTCTGACACCGTATCGCTAAAACGCTTTTGATTTAAAGATTGAATTAAACTGCGACTAAAGCCTCGCACTTCAATAATTTCTAAATCTTCAGCTTGTGTGCTGGGTGATTGATTTGTTAAGTCTTCGTTTGCAGCCAATGCACTATTAGCGGCAAATAAAGCCAGCATAAGTGCACTTAGTTTAAACTTGTCCATGTGTGTGAACCTTTGAGTTATTGTTGTCAGGTGTTGCTGTATTGTTTAAAACACAACCAGCAAATTGTAACCAAAAGGTAAAATTAATGTGATGAATACGTATGCAGGGCATGAGGGTTAGGCTGCAGGGGCATATAGGCACGCGCCTCTGTATCGGGAACGCGCTTTAAAGGCTTAGCACCACTTTTATCGCAAGGGCAATAAATACGACTCCCAGTATTTTATCAAGCCACGGACTTTGCTTGGTAAAGCCAAAGCGATTTTTTGAAACCTCTGTCAGCAACGCCACCAGCAAATACCAGCCGGTATCAATTACAAACACGGTTAAACACATAATTATGCCCACGCTTAAAGTTAGTAGCTGAGGGTCAATAAACTGCGAGAACAAGGCTAAAAAGAAAATAGCGAGCTTGGGGTTCAAAAAGGCAATAGCAAAGCCATCTTGTAAAGCTTGGCCAGCACTTACTTCACTTTTTTGTACTTCAAGTTCGTTATTGCTCGGTTTTGCTAGCAATATTTTTATACCTAAATACGCCAAATAAGCTGCGCCTGAATACACTAATATTTGATAAACAGTCGGAAACTGCATCATTAAAGCGCCTAGCCCTAATAACGATGCACCTGCGTATAACCCAACACCGGTACCATGGCTGAGCGCGGCAAGCATTCCGTTTTTCATACTGCCGTTAAGTGAGTGCTTTAAAACCACCGCTAAACTTGGCCCTGGCGACATTGCACCCATCATACAAATAGCCGCTAGGCTTAACCATACTGTAAATGTCATTTAAAGCTCGTCAGTTTCAATAAATAATGTATAACCATGCACTTGCCCATAAAAACCGGTTATTGGCACTGCGTTTATTACTTTCCAGCCATCTTGATTTAATTCCTGTATGCGGTCATTCAGTGCGGCTATATCTACGCCCCCCAAAAAACGAGTCTTTCTAAATTCGATTACTTTTTGCATTTTAATCCTTGTGTATCTTATACCAATTCGCTTATTTAAGTGATCTTTTTTGAGGACGGAAAAACGTGTTGATAGCTAGGCAAAAAATTCGCTATTTAGTTGTTCTAAATTAGAATTTTTTAACGCAGGTAGCGACACGTTTAGGCCCGCAAAATGATTAAGTAATATTGCGGATTGGTATTATAAGGTGTATTCAAAATCGTAGTAGTGAATCCCTTGCTCAATACGTATTTTCATACTGCCCGTTAACCCTTCTAGCTCATGAGTGCCTGAATCGGGAATTACATTTAAAATTAGGCTGTCTTGGCCTTTATCCATAGTACCAAAATGCTGTAATACAAAGCTGCCTTGTTTACCTTCAAGCTCGCCTATTACTTGCTCTATGGCAACATAACCGGCACTGCCTTGTGTAGGAGTCATGGCGCTTAGCATTTCGCCTTGGCTGGTGGCATTTAAGCTACCTTTAAATGTTTTATCTATCGACATACGCCCTAAATTAACGCCGTTTTGGCCGCTTGCGTAGCCTTCTATTGGGGCCAGATTTACATTAAATTCTCCACTTACGGTTGCAGTAGTCATAACGTTTCCTTATTGATGCTAATGTTTAAAAGTATTGATTTTTATTATCTTAGTGCCATATCTATACCTTAACCTTTAAAAAGAATCCACTATGTCAAAAACAAGCCCTAAGCCCGAAAAAGCCGCTTTTAGTAGTTTATTACCTATTTTTGCGTTTATTAAACCGTATAAATGGATGGTAGTGGCCGCACTTGGCGCCCTTTTAGTCACCGCTGGTGTTAACTTATCATTAGGCCAAGGGGTTAAGTTTGTCATAGATCATGGCTTTATTGCTGGCTCCCAAGCGCAGCTACAACAAGCTGTATTAGTGCTTATTGGTTTAATTAGTTTATTGGCCGTGGGCACCTTTAGCCGCTTTTATTTAATGTCGTGGATTGGCGAACGAGTCAGTAACGATATTCGCAAAGCGGTGTTTAATCGCATTGTTACCTTGCACCCAAGTTACTTTGAAGAAAACCGCAGTGGCGAGCTTATGTCGCGCTTAACAACCGACACCACCTTGCTGCAATCGATTATTGGCTCTTCCTTTTCTATGGCGCTGCGCAGTGCATTAATGTTAGTGGGTGGCTTGGTAATGCTATTAGTGACTAACTTAAAGCTTACGCTCGTAGTGGTTGCGTGTGTGCCGCTAGTATTAGTGCCGATGATGGTATTTGGCAAAAAGGTTCGCAAACTTGCAAGTTCTAGCCAAGATGCAATAGCCGATATAAGCACCTATGCCGGCGAGATCATTCAAAATATTAAAGTAGTACAAAGCTATAGCCACGAACAGCGTGAACAACACGCCTTTGCACTTGAAACAGAAAAAGCCTTTAACGTTGCCAAAAGCCGTATTAAACAGCGCTCTTTTTTAATTGCTGCGGTAATATTTTTAACCTTTAGTGCGATTAGCGTAATGCTCTGGGTAGGCGGTAGTGATGTACTGGCAGGCACCATGACAGGTGGCGAGTTAGGTGCATTTGTGTTTTACGCCATTATGGTGGCCATGTCGGTGGCTACCGTAGCCGAGGTTTACGGCGAGCTACAACGAGCTGCTGGGGCGGCAGCGCGCCTACTTGAATTACTGGCCGTTAAAAGTGAAATAGAAAACCCTGTCACTCCACAAGACGAAAAGCTATTAATAAAGACTGACAGCCCCGCCATTGCACTTGAAAATATTAGCTTTAACTACCCATCTCGCCCCGATGTAAGCGCACTTAACAAAATAAGTTTAACAATAGAGCAAGGTAAAACAGTGGCTATTGTAGGCCCCTCTGGCGCAGGTAAAACGACGTTATTTGAATTACTACAGCGCTTTTACGACCCTGCTCACGGCGCGATTAAATTTCATGATGTAAATATTAAAGACATATCGCTTACCACCCTGAGGGACAAAATGGGCATGGTGGCACAAAACCCTATTTTATTTAGCTCAGACGTAATGCATAACATTCGTTACGGCAACCCAAACGCCACTGACGAGCAAGTATATACGGCCGCAAAACATGCTCATGCCGATGAATTTATTAAGCAATTACCGCAAGGTTATAACAGCTTTTTAGGTGAGCAAGGCGTAAGGCTATCGGGTGGTCAAAAGCAGCGTATTGTATTGGCACGCGCTATTTTAAAAGACCCAGAAATACTGCTTTTAGATGAAGCCACCAGTGCACTCGATGCGCAAAGTGAGCACCACGTACAAGCCGCGCTTGAGCATTTAATGCAAAATAGAACAACGTTAATTATTGCCCATAGGCTGGCCACGGTTAAACATGCCGATGTGATTGTAGTAATGGAAAATGGAGAAATAAAAGCAACAGGGAGCCACCAGCAATTGCTAGCAAGCTCCCCTTTGTATCAGCGTCTTTGTGAATTGCAGTTCAACAAAAACTAACCTTCTGTGTTTGGCACTATTTGAATTTCTACACGGCGGTTTTGAGCTCGGCCGTTAGCGCTATCGTTAGTGGCTATTGGGCGGGTTTCGCCGTAGCCTGTAGTGCTAATACGTGCAGCCATAATTTGCTGGTTCACTAAGTAATTTTTAACGCTTTGTGCGCGCTCGCGCGACAGGTTCATATTGTAGCTGTCTTTACCTGTGCTATCTGTGTGACCTTCCACGCTTAGGTAGGTTTTTTCGTATTTGTTCATTACTTTAGCAATGGCGTTTAGAGTATCGTTAAAACCTGATGAAATATAAGATTGGTCTGTCGCAAAGGTAATATTAGATGGCATAACTAAACGTAAGTTATCGCCCTCACGTACAACTTCAACCCCTGAGCCTGCTAGTTCATCACGAAACGCTTCTTCTTGCTTATCCATGTAATCACCTACAGCAGCACCCGCTAGTGCGCCAATAGCAGCACCAATAAAGATACGCTTGTCTTTATGATTACCCGTTGCTTTACCTAATACGCCACCTGCGGCTGCACCAATTGCGGCGCCCTTGCCTGTGTTGTTCATTTCGCAACCACTTAGCAATACAGCTACTACGGTTACGCTTAAAAGTGATTTAGTTAAAGTCATGTGATGTCCTATTCATTAAGAATTATAAAGCGAGTATGCAAATACATGTATGAACAAACTATGAAGAGCATGTTAAAAGCAGTTCGCTTTATACCAATCCACTTAATTAAGTGGATTGGTATTATTTGTAGATTACGAATTAATGTATGCATTTAATAAAAGTGTCATACTCCTTTGTGACAATTTAATGAACTTTAAAAAAGGATATGAGCTTAATGTTAGTCGCTATTTTTAGACAGTTTTTTTTACTTGGCTGCATGAGTTTTGGTGGCCCTGCTGCCCATTTAGGCTATTTTAAACGCCACTTTGTAGACACATTAAACTGGTTAAGCGATACCCGCTACGCGCAGCTTATTAGTTTAAGCCAAGCGCTGCCCGGGCCAGGTTCAAGTCAAGTGGGCTTTGCAATTGGTGTTGAGCGGGCGGGGGTTATTGGTGGCATTACCGCATTTATCGCTTTTACCTTACCGTCTTTTTTAATCATGTTGTTATTAGCGGTAAGCGCGCATCAGTTTGATGCTGTTTACTTTGCTATTATTGCGGGCTTAAAACTGTTTGCGGTTGTTATTGTGGCCGATGCAACACTCACTATGGCAAAAAGCTTTTGTACCAGCGCTGCGCTCAAGCTTATCGCAGTAATGAGTACCTTGGCTTTATTACTATTTCCTTTACTTAGCACGCAAATAGCTATTTTAGTGAGTGCCGCTGCTATAGGCGCAATTTGGCCTCTGTTACAACTCAACACCCAGACTGAGCCTAAAGCAGATACTAAAAGCGCGTTTAGGTCGCTCCCTTTAGGCTTATTTGTATTACTACTCGCTATTAGCTTTATACCTTTAGGTGATGACCTTGCTTTGTTTGCTCCTTTTTACCAAGCGGGCGCTATGGTGTTTGGGGGCGGGCACGTGGTATTGCCTGTATTGCAAGCTGGCGTACCAGCGCTAAGTAACGATCAATTTTTAAGTGCGTATGCCAGTGCTCAAGCTATCCCTGGCCCCATGTTTACAATAGCCACTTACTTAGGCGCGCAACTCACTTCAGAGCAACCCTTAATAGGGGCCATAGCTGCAACCCTACTTATTTTTACTCCGGGTTTTTTATTAATGCTGGCGTTTCAAAAAAGCTGGTTAAACCTGGCAAGTAAACCTCGCTTTGCAAGCTCTATTGCGGCGCTTAACGCTGCCGTAGTTGGCTTTTTAGCGGCGGCTTTGTACTCACCTATTTGGACATCAGCCGTTCACAACCTATGGCAGGTTGCACTGGTTATTGCCGCTTTTGCATGGCTAAGAATGAAAAAGCCACCTATTTGGTGGCTATTAGCTTTATTTATTAGTGTGGGCCTTGTTCAGCACTATTTGCCATTACTTTAAAGGTCGGCTTATCGGTTTGCTGTGCATTAGGCGGGCTTAATTGCCCGCTAACACTTTGATACGCTCTAAGGCCAAATACTGGCAACACTGCCAATAAGTGATCCATAATTTCAGCTTGTAAATGCTCGTAAGATATCCAACGCTTATCTTCACTAAAGCAATAAAACTCAATCGGTAAACCGTGGTTCATTGGTTGTAGCTCACGCACCATGAGCGTCAGTGAGGTATTTATTCTGTTATGCTGCTTTAAATAGCCCTCGGCGTAGCGGCGAAACAAGCCTAAGTTAGAGACCGGATCAGGCAACGAGGCAACACGTATATATTCGTGCAGTGGTATAGCTGCATCTATTTGTTTTCTAAATTCGTCACTTACTAAGCATATGCTGTGCATATCAATATTAAGCGAGCGCTTAATACGTCGGCCGCCAGACTCTTGCATTCCTCGCCAATTTTTGAACGACCCTGCTACCAGCATATAAGTAGGAATAGTCGTAATGGTGTTGTCCCAGTTACGCACTTTTACGGTGTTTAGCCCTAAGTCTATTACTTCACCGTCGGCGCCGTAGTTTTCTACTTGAATCCAATCGCCGTAAGTAACTAATCGGTTTGCCGCAATTTGAATACTGGCTACAAAGCCTAAAATAGTGTCTTTAAAAACCAATAAAGTAACAGCGGCTATCGCACCAAAACCCGACAAAATATAGGTAGGCGATTTTTCAAGCACAATGCTGACTATTAAAATTGCACACACAATAAAGGTGATCAGCTTAACAACTTGTAATAAGCCCTGAATTGGCACTTCGCGGGCAAAATCTAGCTGGTTATAAATAGCGCCGGCAATGCTTACAATGCTGCTAAAAATAAAGCCTACATGAATAATTAATATACCTTGGCCAATGGTTTTTAGTATTTCTGCACTGAGTTCATTAACAGGGTAAACGCTGTCGAAGGTTGCTAAAAAAAGCACGCTACATAGCATACCGGCTATGCGCTTATTAAGTTTTGTGAGCAACGGAGAAAGTAGCCCTATGCGCTCTGGAGATAACTTAGTCACCACTTTTTGAATGCCTGGCAGCATTAATCGGCGTGTAAATAAATACACCACTAACAACGAAAAAACACCAATAGAGGCTGCAGTAATTGCACTTAAAAAATCTGCGTCGGGTACTTTTTCAAACCAAGGAGCGATTAGCTCCTGCAGGTGGGTATTGGTCATAGTGTTTCTATTTCCTTACAAATGGGTGGCTCAGGTAAATCGTGTTGGGCATAAATGCTGGCAAGTTGCGCGTCTTTAGCAACCCATAGCTCATTAACGTACTTTTGAAAGTGGCTTCTAAATGCTTTGTCGTGTTGGTAACTACCTAACATTTTCTGGTTTATAGCAACCACGTCAATAGAAACATAAATCGAATCAAGCTCGCCCTTTAAAATATTACGACAAACATGGCTTGTGCTGCCGCTGTACACCACACTGGTATTTAGCATGGCGTCAAATTGCTCGCCAAGTACCTCAAGTGCAAAAGCAATGCCGCCCGCTTTGGGCTTGAGTAAATGTTTAAACGGGCTTTGCTGGCTTGCATGCTTTGCGTGCGTGTAGCGGGTGCCTTCAACAAAATTAATTATGGTGGTGGGATTATTCCTAAAATTACGACAGCTTTGCTTGGTACGCTCAACATCTAGCCCTTTAAGCTTGGGGTTTTTAGCAAGCTGCGCTTTAGTTACGCGCTTCATAAAAGGCATGCCCATAGCCCATGCGCCAGAGCCAATAAATGGCACATACTTTAATTCGTCTTTTAAAAAAAACTTTGGCGCAGGTAAAACATTAATTGAGCTAAGTACCACAATATCTAACCAGCTCATGTGGTTACAAATTAGTAAGTACCAACTTTTTGAATTTACATCGCCGTTTATGTTTACTTTTATGTTGGCGCAGCCCAGCCACAAGCCAAACCGATTGCCGTTACACCAGCCTCGGTACACGCTATGCAGTATGGTGTTAATTATAGAAAAAGGCAGGGCAAGCTTTATTAACCCTAGCAGTAATACTAAGGTGCCAAAAATGATTACATTTGAAAAAATCACGCAGCCTACAATTAAGCCGCTGAGCCAATTTGGTAACCACTTTTTTAGCATAATTGTAAGCCCATTTTTTATTACCTTATTATTTATGGTTTTGTTCGAGCTGCAAAAGCGTGTGCTCTTTTTCTTCCCATAAACGGTTTAATTCACTTTGAAAGCCGACTCTAAACTCAGAGTCGCCAGTGTAATCACCAATCAACTCCTCGCTTACTGGGCGAATGTCTACATGCACATTAATTTGCTTCACTTTGCCGCCGGCAAAGTCCATAAACGTAGGGATGCCATCGGGGTAATGAATGGTCACATTAACCACTTTAGATATCTGCTCACCCATGGCTTGCATTACAAATGCGATCCCGCCTGCTTTTGGCTTTAATAAATGCGGAAAAGGGCTATTTTGGCGAGCATGTTTTTGTGTTGTAAAACGCGTACCTTCTACAAAGTTAACAATGCTTACTGGCATTTCTTTAAATTTTTCACAGGCTTTGCGGGTTGTTTCTATGTCTTTACCACGTAGCTTTGGGTTCTTTTTTAGCTGCGCTTTGCTGGTGCGGGTCATAAACGGAAAGTCGAGCGCCCACCAGCACACACCTAAAATTGGCACGTAAATTAGCTCTTTTTTCAAAAAGAAATTTAAAAAAGGTATTTTACGATTAAATACACGTTGCAGTACTAATATATCTACCCAGCTTTGGTGATTAGCAATCACTAAGTACCAGTCTTTTAATTTGGTTTCTTCAAGGCCGGTAACGTTAATTTTTGTTGGCGTGAATAAGCGTTGGTTAATGCTATTAACCGACACCCAAATAGTGGCGCACTGTTTAGCAACCCAGCTTAAAAGCTTTTGCATAGGCTTGATAGGGATTAATTTTGATAGCCCACAAACAAAAATAGGCACAAACCAAATAAGTGTGTTTATTGTATAAAGCATAATACTTAATACACTGCGGATTACTGACATTTATTTACTTTCCTTTAAACAATGTGCGCCAAACAGCGACGCTTTTAATTCTGAGAGTGAACGGTTAATCTTCAAAGTAAGTATAACCTTCAAGCCCGGCATTAAGCTCGGCTAAATACCCTGCTTTACACTGCTCAGACACTGCTAGCTTGTTGACCAATAATTCAAAGTTTTGTGCCAAAATGGCGCTATCATAGTCAACAAACTTTAATACATCCTTAACGCTATCACCTTTAATAGCATTGGTTAATACATAACCGTCGTCGTTAAGCTCTACATGCACTGAGTCGGTGTCGCCAAATAAGTTATGTAAATCACCTAAAATTTCTTGGTAAGCCCCTACCATAAACATGGCTATATGGTATTGCTCGCCATGCTGGTACTCAGGTATAGGTAAACTGGTTTCTATGCCCGCGCCTTCTACGTACTCACGAATTTGTCCATCTGAGTCACAGGTAATATCTTGAATAATAGCGCGCTGGGTAAGCGGTTTATCTAAATTTTCGATAGGCATAACCGGAAACAACTGCTCAATGCCCCATACATCAGGTAGCGACTGAAACAGTGAAAAGTTAACAAATAGCTTATCGGCTAGCTTTTCGTGTAAATCGTCAAGTACCTCACGGTGCGCACGCGCGTTATTGCTAAGTGATGCGCGTACTCGGTGCAAAATAGTAAAATATAATTGCTCTATTTTCGCCCACTCTAGCATGCTTACTAACCCATGCACGTATTGGTCGTGCGCTTCGCTAAATAAGTGCATCGCATCATGGTAAATCTCTAGCGCCATACGCGGGTTTAAACGCTGTAAACACTGCCACATTTCATCAAGCACTAGCGCACTGTTTTTAAGTGGCGGTTCTGGATTTGGATGATTTGGCGCTTTTTCTACGTCTATTACATCGGTAATTAACACCGCGTGGTGCGCTGTTAAAGCACGCCCTGATTCGGTGATAATGGCTGGGTGCGTAAGTTGATGTTGGTCACACACCTCAGCAAAAGCATTAACCACATTACGTGCGTATTCTTCAACGGTATAGTTCATCGAGCAAGCACTGCGTGAGCCTGAGCCTTCGTAGTCAACCCCTAAGCCACCGCCTACATCAACGGTATTAAGCGGCACTCCTAGCTGGGTAAGTTCAGCAAAGTGGCGCGCGCATTCTCGCAGGGCGCGGTGTATGTCGCGTATGTTGGCAATTTGAGAGCCAATATGAAAATGCACCATTTGCATTAAATGTAATTTATTATGCTTTTTAAGCACCTCAACAGCACTAAGTACTTGGCCTGCAGTTAAGCCAAATTTGCCTTTTTCGCCGCCGGTATTTTGCCACTTACCTTTGCCTACTGAGTTTAAGCGAATACGTATACCAATGGCAGGCTCTATGCCTAGGTTATTTATTTCTTCAAGTAAGGTCGTCAGCTCTGAGAGTTTTTCGACGACTATTTTAACGCTGTGCCCCATGGCTTGACCAATACAGGCTAAACGTAAAAACTCACTGTCTTTATAGCCATTGCACACAATTGTAATGGGTTTATCGGCTACCCCTAAAATTGCCATAAGCTCAGGCTTTGAACCGGCCTCTAGGCCAACTAAACCACTTGGGTGCGCCAATAGTTTACTGACCACCGAGCGTTGCTGATTAACTTTTATAGGGTATACACACGTGTACTTGCCTTGGTACTCGCGGCTGCTGCGCGCTAAGGTAAATGCATGGGTGAGTGTATCTACTCTATTTTTTAAAATATCGGTAAAGCGCACCAACACCGGCAATGTTAAACCTTGCTGCTTAAATTGCTCTGTGAGCTGCGTTAAAGAAATCGCATTTTTAGATTGGTCACCATCTGGGTAGGCAACCAGCTCGCCTTGTGCGTTAATATCAAAATAGCCATCGCTCCAATGAGCAACATTATATGTAGCGCGTGCTGTTTCTAAACCCCAAGTCATGGCAACTCTTCTTTAATCAATTAGCTATAAAGGCGCATTTTAATACGTCACTACCCCCTACGCTAACAAAAATTGAACTTTAACTCGATACTGGCTAACTTTATTGGCAAAGCAGTTAAAATTTCATTGAGCAAAACGCGAAGCACTGGCAGAATTGCCCCTTTTTCATACTCAACTTAAAAAGTGTAAAAGCAACTATGGCAAATTTAGATCAAAGTAAGTGGTTTACAGAAATTAGCGACCGCGATGGCAGCGCATTTTCATTACGTATCAACAAAAAGTTGGATGAAAAACAGTCTCCTTTTCAAAAGGTAGAAATGTTCGAAACCACAGACTTTGGTAATTTAATGATCATCGATGGCTGTACTATGGTAACTACCCGCGAAAACTTTTTTTACCATGAGATGATTAGCCACCCTGCACTTTTAGCGCACCCAAATCCTAAAAACGTGGTAATTATTGGCGGCGGCGATTGCGGTACATTACGTGAAGTTTTAAAACACCCAAGTGTAGAAACCGTAACGCAAATAGATATAGACGAAGTAGTCACGCAAATGTCGTTAAAATACTTCCCAGAGCTTTGTGAGTCTAACAACGATGCACGCGCAACGGTTATGTTTGATGATGGTATAAAATACATGCGTGACGCTGCGGGCGAGTCTATTGATGTTGTTATTGTTGATGGTACAGACCCAGTAGGCCCAGGCGAGGGATTATTTAACCACGCGTTTTACACTAGCTGCTTAAATGCATTACGCCCTGGTGGTATTTTAGTGCAGCAAAGCGAATCGCCATTAATGCATATGCCACTGCTAGTAGAAATGCGCGAGGCCATGCTAAGTGTGGGCTTTAACGACTTACAAACACTGCCATTTCCACAGCCAATTTACCCAAGCGGTTTATGGTCAGTAACGCTTGCTCGTAAATCACAAGCATTTAATGGCTTTAGAGAAGCCGATGCCGAGCAAGTTGCACAACAAAGCGAATACTACAACAGCGGTATTCATCACGGCGCACTTGCTACACCAAACTTTATGAAACGCGCATTTGATAAAAAATAATTCACACTTTTTTTGAAACTAAAAGGGAGCTTTAAAAGCTCCCTTTTTTGTACTTTAAAAACGCCATTGAGCGTTGAGCATAATTTGCTGCTGCGATATTCGCTGAGCAAACCCACTACCCGGCCTATTTTGTACAAAGCTATGCAGCGCCGAGCCTTCAACACCTATTTGTACCGTATCGGTTAATTGGTAACGCCACGTAGCTGTTAAGCCTTCGCCATGGCTGGCGTTAGGGTCAAATCCGGTGGTGTCATCGTCATCTACTTTAAAATAATCATACCTAAGCGATAACCTATGCTTACCCGCTTTATGGCTGAGCATTAAATAATGGCTATAAAAACGGTTATAAATAAGCTTATTAGCCCCCATTTCGGTTTTACCATCGAGTAGCTGGGCAATCAAACGGGTTTTACCTGTAAATTTATATAACCACGCTAAGCTGCTAAAGCGAGTATGCCAAGCATACTGCCCTGTTGTGCGATTAAAAATGCTGGGATCGGCGTTATTATCGTAATAATAAAACCTAAACTGCGAGCGTTTTAAATAATCCCAATGCACACCGGCATAGTAGCCAAAGCGGCCATCTACTTCTTCAAAAGGCAGCACTTGGTTAGCTTGCCAACGTAATTCGTCACTATTTAATGCCGCAATAGGTACAAATTGTACACTTTCGTTAAATGTTGTTTGCCTGTCGTGCAGCGCAAAGCCGCGCCAAGATAGCAACGTCCCTGTTGGGTCGTTCCCTTTATAAATAGCAGCGCTCACACTAAAGCTATGCTTAGAATTAAAACGTTTACCTGGGCGCTTGATGCTAAGCTCACCACCTATGGTGCGAAGCTCTTCGCCAAGCCAGCTGTTTATGGCCGAATTAGTATAATTGTAAGGCGAGGTCCAGCCTATATCGGGGTTTTCTAGCGATATACTAGGGTAAAACCCACCAAGCTTTACATGCCATTTATAACGGCTGTTTACTAACGGCTGATACTGGAAATACGCTTGGCTTAAACCTAATGTGGTTTTCGGTTCTTGATTAGCATTAACAACGGCATGTGCGCTCCAGGCGCTACTTAAATCGGCCTTAAAATCTATAATTCCTTGCGATAACAAAATGCTATCACTGCTATCTCCATGGCGATATAAACCAATACCGCCATCTTGAAAGCTTTGTGTATCGTCGCTTGCAACCGCACGTACCTGAATAAGCCCTTTAACCTGCGAAAAAGCCGGTAGGCTCATAAAAAGTAAGCCAAGTAATACTGTATTTTTGCGCTTAATAGTCATCAAATTCATCCGTAGCAAAGTCTATTTGCTCGGCTATGGCCTGCTTTACGGTGTAGTGTAAAGGTGACTCGCTTACATTAACGCTGTGGGTTTCTACGTTGCTTATATCGCTAAAGCCAGAATGCCATACACTCATGCTGTATTGCCCATTAGGGGCAGTTAAATTAACCCTACCGTTGTCGTCGGTAATTGCAAAAACGGTGCTATCAACCACCACAATATAGCCCAACATCCAGTCATGAATATTACAGCCAAGCTCAACCACCCCAGTTTGATCAAACGTTATGGGGGCTTTAGGTTGCTCTTTGTAAAGTTTCAACTCAAAGGTTTTAGCTTTAGAAAACGAATAAACGTGGTGCATGATAGAGTCGGCATTAGGAAACTCTACCTTTGCATTTTGCGGAACAACTAACGTACGCGGCGTAAACTCGCGGTTTTGTTGACTCATTGCGTAGGTTTTACTTGCTTGATTGCCGGCCTGAATTGATGCCCCGCTTAGCCACACCACCGCATTTGCTAAAGGCTGATTATTGGCATTTTTTATAGTTATTGTTGTTGCTGCTACGCAAGTACTCATACTTAGCAGTAACACACTTAGTAAGGGTTTTATCATAGGGCTAATCGCTATTATCAATTTGTTTACATTATAGACCGATTAAACCGTTAAATTCTTTCTATTTTTTAAAACATTGAATACGTATGTAGACAGTCGTATTAACAACTCAGTGCCATTATCCTTAAAGGTCACCACCGACTCATCAAAGGACACACAATGAGAACATCCGCACTTTTACTACTGGCGTTTGCTGGCAATAGCTTTGCACAAACCGCTGTAGTTGAATCACCAAACTCACAAATAAAAGTGACTATTTCAGATGAAAATAGCACACCCAGCTACGCTATTAGCTTTAAAAACAAACCAGCTATAAACGCATCGCGCCTGGGTTTTGAATTTAAAACCCAAGCCGCATTTAGCGATGGTTTTAAAATTACCCATGTTAAGCAGCAAAGCGTAAATACCCAGTGGCAACAACCTTGGGGCGAGCGACAAACGGTTACTGATAAACACAACGAAGTTGCGGTTACGTTTACAAAAAACGAGCCTAATGGTGCAACCTACACAGTGCGCTTTAGAGCTTTTGATAGTGGCGTTGGGTTTAGATACGAAGTACCAAAACAAGCAGGCTTTGAGCAAACACACATTACCAAAGAGCTCACCGAATTTGCCATTAACAATAACAACAATGCCACCGCATGGTGGATACCCGCCCGCGGCTGGAACCGATACGAATACGTTTACAACACCACTGCATTAAATGACGTCCCCCTTGCACACACGCCGTTTACCTTAAAAACCAATGACGGTACCCATATAAGCATTCATGAAGCAGCCTTAGTGGATTACGCAGGCATGGTGCTTAATCAGCGCCGCCCAGGCACTTTTAATGCCGATTTAACACCCTGGTCAGACGGCATTGCCGTTAAAAAACAAGGTGCGTTTAATACCCCTTGGCGCACCATTCAAATTGCCGACAGTGCGGTCGGCTTAGTCAATTCAGACATAATATTAAATTTAAACGAGCCTAATAAACTAGGCGATGTGTCGTGGGTAAAACCTGGCAAATACGTGGGTATTTGGTGGGGCATGCATATAAACACGCAAACCTGGGGCAGCGGCAAAAAGCACGGTGCCACTACACAAACCACTAAGTACTACATGGACTTTGCCGCAGAATATGGCTTTGATGGCGTACTAGTAGAAGGCTGGAACATAGGCTGGGATGGTGACTGGTTTTTTAATGGCGATGTATTTAGTTTTACACAACCCTACGACGACTTTGATATAGCGGCCCTTACTCAATACGGCAAACAAAAAGGTGTGCAGTTAATTGGCCACCACGAAACATCGGGTAATGTAAGTAACTATCGCGACCAAATGGACGAGGCCTTTGCCCTTTACGAAAAATCAAACGTAAGCCAAGTTAAAACGGGCTATGTAGCGGATGGCGGTAACATAAAACGCATAGACGAAAACGGCATTGCCCGTCATGAGTGGCACGACGGCCAATTTATGGTTAACGAGTACCTTTACAACGTAAAGCTGGCTGCTAAACATAAAATTAGTATTAACACCCACGAGCCAATAAAAGACACAGGCCTGCGTCGTACCTACCCAAATTGGATTGCCCGCGAAGGGGCACGCGGCCAAGAGTTTAATGCATGGGGCACGCCGCCCAACCCACCAGAGCACATTCCTATGCTGGCGTTTACCCGTATGCTGGCAGGGCCTATGGACTTTACCCCTGGCATTTTTGATATGGGCTTTAATGGCTTAGGCGATGATACAAACCGCCCACAAACAACGCTTGCCAAGCAGCTTGCACTTTATGTTGTGCTGTATAGCCCGATTCAAATGGCCGCCGACTTACCTAAAAACTATTTAGCCAAGCCTGATGCATTCCAATTTGTTCAAGACGTACCAACCGATTGGCAGCAAAGCATTGCGCTTGATGGCGAAGTGGGCGACTTTATTGTTTTTGCCCGTAAAGAGCGCACACGCGATAAATACTCAGGAAACGATTGGTACTTAGGCGCCGTAACCGACGAAAAAGCCCGAACTATTGAGGTAAAACTCGACTTTTTAGAAAAGGGTAAAAAGTTTGAAGCGCACATATACCAAGACGGTAAAAACGCTGAATGGAAAAACAATCCGTACGATTTAGATATAGAAAAGCGCGTAGTTAGCGCAAACGACAAGCTAACTTTAAAACTAGCAACAAGTGGTGGTACAGCAATCCGCTTTAAAGCACTTTAAGTTTTAACACTACTAACGTTATGGAAATAGCCAACTCTGCACAGCTTACTGTGCAGAGTTTTGTATTTTTATAGGTAAATAAATTTGTGCGCTTAGGCCGCCTTCTGGGCGGTTTTCTAGCTTAACTTTACCATCGTGCATATCAATAATACGCTTAATAATGGCAAGGCCTAAACCACTCCCCTCACTACCACGCGCAGTGTCACCTTGTTTAAAAGGCTCAAACACCGATTCTAGTTCGCTTTCTGGTATACCGGGGCCGTTATCGTTTACCGCTATCACAACGTATTTTTTATTTGAATTAAAGTAGCTTAATACTTCTATATCGCCGTCTGAATAGCGCAGCGCGTTTTCAATCATGTTAGTAATTACACGCTTAATAGCCACACTACTTAACGGAACAAGCCCCACGCTGGGGTTGCCTTTAAAGGTAATAACGCGTTGCTGTTTAAGCTCACAATTAACCACTTCAGTCACTAGCGCGTTTATATCTTCGCAAGCAAGCTCATCTGTTTTGTGGTGGCGTAAATACTCAATAAACTGATCGATAATGCCATTCATATCTTCAATGTCGTAAATAATGCCTTCGCGAAGGTAGTCATCTTCATCGTTCATCATTTCGGTGGCAAGGCGGATACGAGTAAGCGGGGTGCGTAAATCGTGAGAAACACCAGCCATGAGTAAACGGCGGTCGTTTTCAAGAGCGGCTATACCGCGCGACATTTGGTTAAATGCACGGGTAACTTCTATAACTTCACTGGAGCCTTCTTCTTCAAGCTTGCTACTAAAATCGCCCTTACCCACTTTCACGGCTGCTTGCTGCAACGCCTTTAATGGGCGGTTTAAGTGCCGAGCAAATAGCCAGCCGCCTAACACACTTAAAAAACCAATACTTGATAAGTAAAACGTTAAAAATTCGAGGTTATTTTCTTGATACCCGCTAAGCGGTACTTTTACCCAATAACCGGGTGCTTGCGGCGCTTCTACCCAATAAATCAGCGGGTCGGTTTGACTAATACGCACCCGAGCAGAACCATTTAATTGCTCAGACATACTACGCGACAGCATCGAGTATTCTCGGGTTTGACCAAGCCCTTGACGCATTGCCTCGCGCTGAGTCATCACTTCTATACCTGTAATTTCAAAAAACTTTTCAGATACTTCGTCGTTTATTTCTACGCCGTCTTCCCAGTCTATAAATACCGTTTTAATTTGCTTTGCCAGCATTAAATTTACTTGTTCTATGGTTGGTTTTACAACGTAAAAGCTCACCGTTACATACGACACTATTTGGTTAATTAGCAGTAAAGCGGCCACTAAAAATACAGTTTGTCCAAACGCACTACGCGGAAAAAATCCCATATAAACTACTTATCACCGTCAGGAACAAACACATAACCCAAACCCCATACAGTTTGAATATAGCGCGGATTGGCAGCATCTACTTCTATCATGCGGCGCAGTCGCGATACTTGTACATCAATACTGCGCTCAAGCGCACTGTAATCTCGCCCTCGAGCAAGGTTCATTAGTTTATCGCGGCTCAGTGGCTCGCGCGGGTGCGATACAAGCGCTTTAAGTACGGCAAATTCACCACTGGTGAGCGAAATGGTTTTATCGCCCTCGCTCATTTCGCGCGTGGCTAAATTAAGCGTAAATTGCCCAAAGGCTATTAAGTTTTCTTCTGCTGCAGGTGCGCCCGGTACTTCTTTGGCGCGGCGGCGTAAAATAGCTTTTATGCGAGCCAGTAATTCGCGCGGGTTAAACGGTTTCGGGATGTAGTCGTCTGCGCCTAGTTCAAGGCCTATAATACGGTCGACCTCATCGCCTTTTGCTGTCAGCATCACAATAGGAATTTCGTTTTCTTTTTGGCGTAGCCGGCGGCAAATAGATAAACCATCTTCGCCTGGTAGCATTAGATCAAGCACCATTAAGTGAAAGTTTTCTCGCTCAATGAGTCTATCCATTTGCTCTGAGTTTGCGGCGGTTCTAACAATAAAGCCTTGCTCTACTAAATAACGCTCTAGTAAGCTGCGCAGGCGCATATCGTCATCTACAACTAATACTTTTGTGGTTTCGTGTCCCATTGCGTGTTTCTTATTTTTATTTCCAATTAATAGTTAATATAAATGAAAAACTTAATAATCAAAATCTAATTGCGCGCTTAGATTGTTACTGAACATTTCAAAGTTATAATATTAGGGCGTGTTGACCTTTGCGGATTGAAATTTGTTCAATCTAGGGGCGATTAAATTGCGGCGCGAGCTTTGTAACCTAGTGGGCTAAGTAAAAACCGAGTAACAAAGAGTTTATCGCCCCTAGGCAGAACCC
>NZ_DCYU01000093.1:0-34204 GCF_002331165.1 Pseudoalteromonas sp. UBA2102 | reverse complement strand
TTATTTAAAGAGCGTTATTTAAATGCTATTGTTTAAAGTAAAGGCCGGTAAGTGATAACTCACTTACCGGCCTTTTTATAGCTGTGTTTATCTAATACCTATGAGCAATACCATTTGAATAGTTAGCGGGTTTAATTGGCAAGATTAATTGTACACGTAACGCCTTTTATCTCAGCGGTGGCTTTACTATCAAGGTGGCGTATATAGCAGCGATTATTGTTTATCATTAACTCAAATTGATCGGGAAAGTTAAGCTGTTGATTGGCTGTTATATCGCTACGGTTTGTGTTTTTAAGAGTAAAGGTACTGGTGTGAATAAAGATATCGTCAGCAAGCGTTACGTTTTTTATATGCATTAAGCGCTCTATAACACGCTCTACCGCTTGGCTATTTGGCTCGGTAAGTAAGGCATGATGCAGCTTAGGAGTAGGCTGCGTGTTAGATGCGCAACCACTTAAAATAGTTAAAATGCCAAGGGCTGATAATTGCGAATGTATTGTCATAGTCATTGCCGCATTTACGTAAGTGGTTAAATTTAATATAGCTTATCTAGGATATGTTATAAAAATGCTTAGCATTTGCGTAGCTAAGGTTGTGCCATATTTTATTTGTTTTACACAAAGCTTGATGGCTATGCCAGACATCATTATAGCTTGCGTTAATTTGGCAAACCGGAAAGTTACTCGCAAACATAATGCGCTGCTCGCCAAAGTACGAGAGCATAGTTTCAAAACAATCTTGTTGCTGTTGTAAATTCAACGCTAAAAGCTCAAAACCCGAAAACTTAATCGCTATATTATTGTGCGCACTTAGCATGCGAATGCTTTGCTGCCAGTTATTAATATTATTAGGTAGGCCGCTATGGTTTATTATTATTTTTAGCTGAGGCAGCGCCTTAGCGTAACGAGCAAGCTGAGCGGCTATTGCAGTATTTTCAAGCTCAAACTGGGCTTCATAATACAGCCCTTGCAGGCAAAGGGTTTGCAAATTACTAAAGCACACTGGGTTTAATAATCGCTGTGCGTTTGCGCCTTCGGTGATATCCCGTATGCCTATTAAATGCGGGTGGGCAAGGGCGTTTATTGCTTTTGCAAATTGCACAGGTGCGCAATCTAACTGAGCGTAACTAATGGCTTTAAAGGGAAGCTTTTTTAAATGCGCCGTTAGCCAATTAAGTTCGTTAATGGGGGCGTTGTTATCAAAACCAGCCTCTACATGTACTATGCCGGCGAGGGTAAAGTCGCTGCTCTCTAGTAGCTCTTTTTCGCTAATAGGTTGTTTTATTAACTCTAAATTTGGCCATGCTGGTGGGTTTTCGCCTTGCAGCCAAGTATATTGCCCCTCGGCAAGGTTAAAAAAATGCACGTGGGGGTCAATAATTTTCAGGCTCATCCGCATGTGCTCATTGTGTGGTATATCCGCCATCAATATTTTGTAGGCTACCGGTTATAAAGCTTGCATCATCACTTGCTAAAAAGCTAACTAACGCGGCAACTTCATCAGCTTGTCCTAAGCGGTTTAGCGGTTGAAGGCTTGCCTCTTCTGCCACTATATCGGCCTTGTTAGCCCCACTTTTTTTACAATAAGCATCTATCGCGTTATGAAATAGAGGGGTTTCTATTGTCCCTGGGCATACCGCATTCGCGCGAATATTAAATTGGGCGTAATCAAGTGCTGTAGTTTTTGCCATAGAAGCAAGAGCATGCTTTGTCAGGTTGTAGGCAAACGAGTTAGGTTTACCAATTATTGCCTGATCTGAGGCTATTAAAATAATGGCGCCATTGTTTTGCGCTTTCATGCTGGGTAGTACACTTTGTACAGCCGCATAGGCCCCTTTAACGTTCAATGCAAATAATGCATCGAAAGTATGCTCATCGGTATCCTCAATGCTAGCACTGAGGTGTTTACCAGCGTTAGAAACAAGTACATCTATGCGTGAGCTTTGTTTACAAATGGCCGTAATACAGGCTTTTACAGCACTAACATTACTCACATCGCATTGGTGAAAAACCCCCAGCTCGCTGTACTCAATATCCAGATTGTGCACCGTGTAGCCATTTTCAATAAAGCGTTTTACAACCGCTAATCCAATGCCTTTTGTACCGCCTGTAACAATAGCAACCTTAGACATACTTGCTCCTAATTTAAGGTGTGTGATTAGTGAGAGTGACCACAGCCGCCTTCAGCGTGAACATGGCCATGCGAAATCTCTTCACTGGTTGCTTCACGAACCGATACCACTTCTAAATCAAACGTTAGCGTTTTGCCTGCAAACGGGTGGTTTAAATCGCAATCTGCATTAAAGCGGCCTACTTTAACTAATGTTACCTGGTGTTGGCCTTGGTTTGAGTGCACCATCGCAGTCATACCTGGTTTCCACACTTTTACGTCACCTTGTAGGTGCTTAAGCGGAATACGCTGAATTAAATCGTCAACGCGCTCACCGTATGACTCGCTAGGCTCAAGTGTTACGCTAAACTTATCGCCTGCGGCTTTGCCTTCAAGGGCTTTTTCTAAGCCAGGAAGCATGCCTTCGCTGCCATGAATATAGCTAAGAGGCGCGTGGTTTACACTGCTTTCTAGTTGCTCGCCCGCTTCGCTTAATGTGTAATGAAATTCAACTGCTGAATTTTTGCTAATTTGCATGCTTGTCTCTTTAAGTTTTTGACTAAGTTAAAAGCCGATTTTACGCGAAATACCGAGCTTTATAAACTCAGCGTGGTTGAATAAGTGATTTTTGTAGATCTTGCAGTAAATCTTGTTTTTGCTGCGGCTGTTTGGGTTTTTCTGCCTGGGGAATAAATAGCGTTAATTGCGTACCGGGCTTTAAAATGCTTGAGGCCCTTAAGTTGTTCCATTTAGCTAAATCACTGTGCGGCACTTCGTAAAGCTGACTAATGCTCCACAAGCTATCGCCTTGTTTTACTTCATAGTCTATTTCAAGAGTGGGGATCACGACTTCTTGTGGCTCTAAATAAGGACTAATTTGATAATCTATAGTGAGCGATTTTGGGAGCGTTTTAGGCTGTCCAACCAGCAGTTTTTCACCTATGCCTATCATATTATTTTGTTTGCCATTGAGCTGCTTTAACGCGCTTACCGACATGCTGAAGCGTCTTGCAATACTGTATAGCGTATCATTTTTTTTAACGATGTATTCGCCTGCAAAATTAGACTTAAAAAACTGACTTTTTAACAGTGCCTCTTGGCCGATAGGTAAAAGCAATGAGTGGGGACCATTAGGTGAGCTTTGATTTTTTAAATAGCCCTGGTTAAGCGCGTGCAACTGTTTTGAGCCAACCCCAGAGAGCTTAGCGATGACCGAAAAATCAAACTGTTGGCCCACATTCATTTGCGTTGTTATTGGTTTATTAGCCAGTTTAGGACGCTTAAAGCCTTTTTGCGGGTGCTTAACTAAGTAGCTTAGCGCTAACAGTTTAGGTACGTAGTCGGCCGTTTCTTTTGGCAGCTTTAGAGAAAAGTAATCGGTACTTTTACCGCGTTTTTTATTTCGCTCAATAGCTCGTTTAACACGCCCCTCACCACTATTATAAGCCGCTAGGGCGTGTAGCCAGTCGCCATCAAAGCGTTTGTGTAAATAGCTGAGGTATTCAAGTGCGGCATCGGTGGAGGCAAGTACATCTTGTCGGCCGTCATACCACTGATCGGATTTAATCCCAAAATGATGCGCTGTGGCGGCCACTAACTGCCAAACACCTACTGCTTGCTGCGATGAGGCAATGGTGG
This sequence comes from Pseudoalteromonas sp. UBA2102, assembly GCF_002331165.1. Lineage (NCBI taxonomy): Bacteria > Pseudomonadati > Pseudomonadota > Gammaproteobacteria > Alteromonadales > Pseudoalteromonadaceae > Pseudoalteromonas > Pseudoalteromonas sp. UBA2102. The sequence goes on along the minus strand of NZ_DCYU01000093.1, from coordinate 30,457 downwards.
GTCTAAAATCACTTTCTACAAAGGGCAGTAAAGCCAGCTCCATAGGCAGGCGCTTTTGCTCAATTTTTTTTACGATATGATACAAATAAGGCGCAGCGCGTTTATTTACCGTGGGCAAATAGTTAGGTTGTTTTAAATACCAGTTAATACGCTTTTTTAAGGCGCGATTTTGATACACCGTAAAGTGTAGGTTGTTGGCAATATGCACCCATAGGTTTTTAGCTTTGGCGGGGCGCTTTTTTACAATTGTTTTTTTTGCCTTTACCGGCGGTGCAGTATTGGCTTGCTGTAATTGTTTTGGCTGTACAGGCTCAAGCTCTATTTGGTTTTCGTAGCTTGGCTCAAAGTGAGTAAAAATTTGTGGTGCGTCTGTTTCGGGTTGTGTTTGTGTGCTGTTACAGCCATACAAAAAAATAATTACACAACTTACAAGCAATCCACGCATCTTCATCTCTTATCTACAATCCTTTATTTTATAACACTACTGCGCATGCTCAATTAACTGGGCGCGCTTAAGCCCAGCCTGTAAAAATAACTGGCTCGACTTTGTATTTAACGCTTCTTGTTTATATGGTGCTAAAACATCCGCAGGGAAATTCTCAGTAAGTTGCTCAAGCGTTTGTTTTTTATTGTTTTTCACATGGGTTATTAAATTTGTTAAAAACAATAAAGGCTGCTTAAGTTGTGCTTTTTCAAGCGCCCCGCCGTGGCCGGGAAGTATTGTACGCAAATTAGGCTGATTAATATAGCGTTTGAGCAAGGCTTGCCAATTTTGTAACTGGCCGTGGCCTGGGTAGGGTAGCCAGTCAACAATATCGCCGCCTATTAGCAGCGTGCCATTATTGGTACTAAGTGTTAAATCGCCGTTTGTGTGGGCTTTTTCGGGCGTTATTTGTACCGCAAAGTTACCTAAATCAATACTTTGTTGCTCGCTGATTACGGTGCTAGGTGATTGTAAGTTATAGTTTTTCCAACGTAAAAAACGTTGTTTAGCTAAAGAGAGCTTTTCGCGCCACTGTGTTTGCTGTTGCTCGGGTAATGTGGCTAAGCGCTGATAGCTCAGCTCTATACTTTTTTCATAGCCTGCTAATTTATCATCGTAAGCCTGTTGGTATGTGGCAAAATTATCGGCTACTTGTTTATGTACTATTAGCTGCGCTTTTGGGAAGGCATTTTGTAATACGGCCATGCCGAGTAAATGGTCGTCATGAAAGTGAGTCGCAACTAAATAACAGAGCGGGGTTTTAAGGTGTTTTTTTAACTGTTTTGCCAGTGCTTCAACGGCTGCAAAGTTTCCGCTTGCATCAACCATTAGTGCGCATTGCTCGCCCTCTATGAGCACTTGGTTGGAATCGTAAAAACGTAACTTATCTTGTTGTTTTAAAAATTGCACATTTTCGTTTATTTGCTGCCAAGTAACCGCTGCCTTACTAGAGTGAGAAAATAGGCTAAGGGTAATAAAAAGGGCGGGGATTACAGTTACTAAAAGGGGTTTTAATGTCATTGTGTGTCTCTGCGCAGCATTTATTTACCCTCATAATAAACAAAAAGCGCACAGGGCGCTTTTTATTTTTTTATTGGGTCACTCGCCAAGCATTGGCTGAGTTTATCAATGAGTTGATCTTGCTGCTGTTGCTCTACACTGGCATGCGTTTTAGCTTCTAGCAACTCATGGCTAAGTGTAAGTGCTGCTAAAAGTATCGCCTGTTGTTCGTTGCGAACTGATGAGCGTTGCTTTGTTTGCTCAACCAAGTCATTTAAATTTTGTGCTGCTGCTATTAATGCATCTTCTTGCCCAACCGGGCATGCAAACTGCTGCTCTTTACCTAGCAACTCAACTGTGACCCGCTGGTTTTGCAGCTCAGACATTAGCTTGCCTGTTGTGCGCTTTGTAGTTTATCAAGTAAGCCTGTTAACGTAGAGCTGGCATCTTTTTGCTTTTCTTCGTTTTCAAGGGCTTCTAGTTGTAAAATTTCGTTTTCGTCGCTTAGTTTTGCGTTTTGCTCTTTTAAGCTAGCAACATCTGTTTGTAATTGGTTGTTGCGCTCGATAAGCGAGTCAATCAGTTGTTCGAGTTGTTGAAGAGTTGTGTTGTTCATAAAGGCGCTCATATAACTGTAATTAATGTCATGCAAATGTAAAGCAAAGTGTGTTGTTTTGCCAGCATTTACGGTGGTTTTAGCACAATTTTATTGTTTATTAAGTGATAATTCAGGGTGGCGGCTTTTTTGTTCATAAATGGTTCACTTAACTGCTCGCAAAACGGTGTATAGGTTGCCAAAATACAGAGCTTATGGTTCACTGCCGATATTAAATTGCGTATAGCGAAAATTAACAATGCTTAGTTACAGACACTCTTTTCATGCAGGTAACCCTGCCGATGTACTTAAACATTTAGTACTTGCACAGGTACTTCAATATCAAACTATTAAAGATAAACCCCTCGATTATATTGATACCCACTCAGGTGCGGGATTTTTTGAGTTAAGTTCATCTGATTCCCAAAAAACACAAGAATACAAAGAGGGCATTGCTAAGCTTTGGCAACATATCAGTAAACACGAGGCGCTAAACGATTATATTGCATTAATTAAATCGTTTAATGATGGGGATGAACTGGCGTTTTACCCCGGTTCGCCAAAAATTGCTGAGCATTACTTACGTCGTCAAGACAAAGGCTGGTTTTTTGAATTACACCCGCGCGATTTGCAGTTACTTGAGCAAAACATGCAAGGTAAGCGCTCTATTCGCGTACGTGGCGAAAACGGTTTTGCCGGATTAATAGGGCTACTTCCGCCAGCTTCGCGCCGTGCATGTGTGCTTATTGACCCACCTTATGAAATAAAAGACGATTACGACACTGTAGTAAGTACATTAGTTAAGGCGCACCAGCGCTTTGCTACCGGCACATATATGATTTGGTATCCCGTTGTTGATAGAGAGCGAATCAATACAATGGAGCAAGGGTTGATTGAGTCGGGAATGCGTAATATTCAATTATTTGAGTTAGGCACGCAAGCGGATACTGACGTACACGGTATGACGGCTTCAGGGATGATTGTTATTAACCCACCGTGGAAATTAAAACAAACTATGGACAGCATATTACCTGAGTTAGTTGAGCTTTTAAGTGAGCCTAGCGGGTTTTATAGAAGCGAGCAGTTAGTCGACGAATAACTGCCTGCCATTATGAAAAGTAAAAGCCCAGCTGGGCTTTTATTTAATTAAAATAAACCGCATTAAAGGTGGCAAGCGTATTGCCACTGCTATCTTTTAATTCTAAAGACTCGCCTTCTATAGCCCATTTTTGCGTGTTATTGAGCATGTTTAACATAGCCGCTTCTTGCTCCATGCTTTGTGAGCACATTTTTTTTGTACTTGCCAATTGGCTAAACGAAATTGAATGTTGATCTGTGCTATAGCTGCCGCTGACGTTATTACACCCTAAAAAGCCGTTAACGCGGTTATCTTTATCAAATTGTATAAATGGCTCTTTTGTTCTTACACTGACTGTTTGCGCGTTAATTGTAACGGCTTTCCAGTATGTATTTGTAAGGGTAACATCGCTTTTAGGTGAGGCGACTTTTTCAAGCTCAATTTCGTGAAGAATCCCCGAGTTTGCATTTTTAAAAGGGTCGTACTGCATTGTGCTGGTATAAAGAACCTTCTCTTTATTAATGATTCTAGCGGTGAGGTTATAGCGGTGTTTATCAACAATGTTGTTGTCATCATAAGCTAGCTCCACGGTATACGGCGGCGCTTTATTTATATCAATTACTTGTTGCGTAATTATTTCGGCTTTTACATCTGCTTTTGACACATCAGATAGCGTTACAATTAGTTGTGAGCCAGGGCGTGGCATACTGCGATCTTTATAGCTCACTTGCGTGGTTAAACCCATAACGCTTTTTTCTTGTACTGTGGATTGTGATTCGTTAGCTGGTTTTTCACAGCCCGCTAATGTGAGTGCACTTAGGGCTAATAAACCTAAGCCAGTAAATGTACGTTTTTGAAACCTAAATTGCTGCTTTGCCATGCTTGCGCTCCTTATTCCTATATTGCTGGTAAGTGTAGGGGGGAGGAGCTTAATCATGGCTTAATTTTTTTAGGCACAAAAAAAGGCGCTAATGCGCCTTAATATAATGCTTTAACGCTATTTTTTTACAAACTTTGTTAAAATAACAATACGTTGGCCATCTACTCGCCCTTCAATATGTTCAGGGTTATTTGTTAAGCCTATATTACGTACTGCTGTGCCGCGTTTGGCGGTTAAGCTACTACCTTTAACGTCTAAGTCTTTAATTAAAGTAACCGTATCGCCAGCTTGTAGCACTACGCCGTTACTGTCTACGTGTTTTATATCGTCATCTTCAGCAAGGGCTTTTTTGGCCCAAGCAAGGGTGTCTTCTTCTAGGTAAATCATGTCGAGCGCATCTTGTGCCCAGCCATTATCAACAGCTAAGCGCGTTAGCATTCTGTAAGCCACTACTTGTACGGCAGGTGTTTGGCTCCACATGCTGTCGTTTAAACAGTGCCAATGTGTTGGGGTAAGCTCGCTGTTGTTTTCTATTTGATCTTTACAGGTTTGGCAGGTGTAAATGCATTTGTCTGAATGGGTTTCGGTAACAGGAGGCACTTCGTAAACAGATAAGTGTTCGGTTGCGCTGCATAATTCACACTGGTTATTACTGCGCTCGATTAAGGCTTTTTCAATACTCATAAGGCGTTCTTATATAGGAAGAGGTTTACATTTGGCCGTATTATACCCTAGCAAAGGTAGGCGGCGATACTAATCCCTTAAATTTTGTGCGGGTATTGGGTTAATGTATTTATCTTCTATGCGTTTTATGTAACCACTGCTATGTAAGTGTGCCAGGGCTTGGTTAATTTTAGGCAGTAACGCTTTGTGCTTAGCAAGTAAACGCACTCTTAAATAACCATGCGAATGCTGGGCGCCAAACTCAGTATTAATATTTAGTTGTTTAGACCAATACGCTGCGGTATGAGTACCCATAATGGCAACATCAATACGCGCTTTAGATAATGCAATCATTAGCTCTTTTTCAGAGGGAAAATCGACGCGGTTAAATTTCGCATCATCATGGTAGTAGTAGCCAAGTACTGTACCGACCTCTTTAGAGTATAAACTTTGCTTAGTTTGATACTGCGCGACGTTATCAGGCAGTGCGACAATCATTTCGGTTGCGGGGATCAGCGGCTCTGAAAAAATATAGTAAGGGTTATCTCGCTCGCTTTGCGCTAACCATTTTAAAGAAATTACATCAAAATCAATAATGCCGTTTTCTAAGTATTTGGTAATTCGCTTAGTGGGGAGCTCAACGTGATTGGCGGTAATATTTGCTTGCGCCATTAAAGCGGTGATTATTTCTGGCAAAATGCCGGGTTTTTCTGGGTTGCCGGTGTAAAAAGGGTAGTGACTACCTGACGCACTGACATTGTAATTTAGTTCTGGCTGGTTTTGCTGGGCATTAGCAAACGTAGCAAGATGCAAAATAAATAAGGATAAAAACAACTTTAAAAAATACAAATAAGTAACCTTTGCTAAACTTTTAACCTTGAGCGTTATGTAATTTAACTCCGCTTGCAATGATCCTAGAATCTTCATAGCAGTTGAATTACAGTGTATAACCTCATTGTAATAAACAGCGCCAAATTAGATAGGTTTTTATTAAGTGAATCCCACAAATATTTTTCAGAACGGACAAAAGCTAACACAGTTTGTTGCAAGGCAACCTATTTTTGATGCGCAGCAGAATGTGTTTGCTTATGAGCTGCTTTATCGCGATTCAGCCTATAATGCATTTCCTGTGGGAACATCTGATGAGCAAGCAACCAGCCGTTTGTTTTTTAATACACTGATGATGCTAGGGCCAGACAAACTTACAGCGCATCATTTAGCGTTTATTAACCTTTCTTCAGCCACTATTTTAGAAAACTTTCCTAAATTGTTAGTACCACAAAATTGTGTGTTAGAAATTGTTGAGCGTACGAACAAAATAGCTGAGGTAACTCAGCGCGTGAAAGCGCTCAAGCAAGAGGGATACAAGTTTGCCTTAGATGATTACGATGGCGACGATAAATGGGCGCCATTACTTGCGCATGTAGATTACATTAAAATTGAAATGGACGATGTAATAATTAAAACCAATATGCGCATAAAAAAAATTAAACGCGCTAATCCGCATGCAAAAATTATTGTTGAGCGCATAGAAACTCATGCGCAATTTCACTCGTTAAAACAAGCCGGTTGCGATTTATTTCAGGGTTACTTTTTTGCCCGCCCAGAGATGATCACTTACAAAGATGTGGAGCCGGGTAAGGTGATTGTGTTTGATTTACTGCGCTTTACGGCAAAAGAATCTTTATGCTTTGATGAAATACAAAAACAAGTAGCCAGAGATGTGGCAATTACAGCGCGAGTATTGAAATTAGCGAATGCCCGCTCGGGCAGTACTAAATTAACCATTACTTCTATTTCGCAAGCGGTTGTGTATTTAGGAGAGGACAGCATAAGGCAGCTGGTGCGGGTACTGGCGCTAAGCGAATTAGGCGCCGATAAACCCACAGAACTCACAAAACTTGCCTTAACCAGAGCGCAGTTTATTGCGCTATTGCTAGGGCAAAACCACGCAGAACTGGTTGGTCAGGGCTACTTGGTTGGGTTGTTTTCTGTGATGGATGCAATTTTAGATACAAACCTTGAAGCAATTGTTAAAGAGTTTTCGCTAGATGAAAGTATTGCCCAGGCATTATTAAACAATGAGGGCATTTTAGGGCAAAGCCTTGCGCTTATTAGGGCGTTTGAACTAGATGAAATGGATAAAATAGCGGTGTTAATGCCGGCAATAAACAGTGATTTGCATATAGGTCATATTTTTAATTATGTTCTTGATGCACTGTTGTATAGTGACGAAATTATTGAGGCTATTGCAGAATAAATATGCGTAATTGGTTATCTATTTTAAGTATTGTGGTTGCATTAGGGCTGTTATTTCCTGGTGTTACCAAACCTGTATTATCGATTGAGGGGAACATTGATAAATCGCAACTCGCCAAAGCAGGCATAGAAATGCTGGCTGAGGAAGGCGATGGCCGTACCCGTAGTATGTTAATGATGTTCTCTAGCATGTTAGGACTTGATAAATTAGAGGGTGAAATAAACGCGTATAGCAAAACACAAAGCATTTGGGGAACCGTAAACGAGCTAGCTAATAATAATAATTTATTGGTAGCGGCGTTAGTTGGGTTGTTCTCTATTGTGATCCCAAGCTTAAAATTACTGTTGCAATTACTGTATTGCTGCTTGTCGGCCAGCGCATTTAAAAATAAGTTAGGTGTGGTTATTTGCGCACTGAGCAAGTGGAGCATGGTGGATGTGTTTGTTATTGCGTTAATAGTGACTTATTTGGCAGGCAATGCACATGGGCAAAGTAGCGATTTACTAATTATGCATAGCACTTTTGGTGAGGGATTTTGGTATTTTAGTGCTTATTGTATTTTTGCTATTTTAGCGAGTAGCTTAATTAAACCGCCTAAAAAAGAAAATTAATTATTTGAGTTAGCTTAATAACTCAAATATTATTACTGGGTAATTTACTTAATAGGCTTTGTTTTGCAGCGTTTTTACTCAAATTTACTCGTTGTTGTGATGCTACTCACGTTTGTGGGGCAAGCCGTTGCGTCTGTAAATCAGCAGTGCGAAATGCCACATATGAGCCTATCAGCAAAGCATGCCACACATGTAATGAGCGAGAGTAAATTGCATAAAAGTATGATGGAAATGGATTGCTGCAGTGATGAAGCAGATGTTCAAAATGATTGTCATTGCCCAATAAATGGCTGTGGAAGCAGCTCTATTTTAACGTCCCCGGCCTTATTTACTGCTTTTTCGTTATCGAGTGAAAAAGTTACCCAGCTTAATAGCGGTATTTCCTCCCCACCTAGTAATACCTTATATCGCCCTCCTATGTTTGCTTAAACGCAGGATAGGTGTGATACCAATCGACTTGATTATTTAATCATTTAGCGTGCCAAATAAAGCGTTAACAGCGTTATAAACCTCTCGTGTAGAGCAACTACATGTCGATGTTTATGCCTTGTTATCACTCTATTTAACTGTCGTTATAAATAACTAATAACTCAACATCATTGGTATGAGTGAAATTTAGCTATATTCGCTAAAAGCGCCTGTTCTGCTTGTTAATTTAAGATTTTATTTTTAATTTTAGATGGAGCAGGCAATGACCCGCACTGTAATTTTTAAAGCTTTATTACTGAGCGCCACCTTATTTGGTGCTGTATTTAATAGTGATGCTATAGCAAAAGCATCAACCCTTAATTTAACGGATGCCATAAACCTAGCGCTCAATAACGAGCCGTGGCTGAGCGCCAGTGAGCAAAAGCAAGCCGCCGCCACAGCGCAAAGTATTGCTGCAGGTACTCTACCAGACCCCGTATTAAGCATAGGTTTGCAAAGTGTACCCGTAGATGGCTTTGCGTTTGATCAAGAAAACATGACGCAGTTAAAAGTGGGTATAAGCCAAAGCTTTAGCCGTGGTAATAGCCTAGCACTTAGCCAACAAGTAATAAAAGAAGAAGCACTTGAGCAGCCGTGGCTTAGGGCCCAGCGAAAGGCGCAAGTAAAAGCTAGGGTAATGGAGCTGTGGTTAAATGCCTACAGAGCACAGCAAAGTATTGCGTTAATTGAACAAGATAAAGCATTGTTTAGCCAGTTAATTGAAGTTACCGAAGCCAGTTACTCCAGTAGTTTAGGTAAAACCCGTCAGCAAGATATTATTCGCTCACAATTGGAGCTCACACGCCTTGAAGATAAACTGATTGTATTAGCGCAGCAGCTAGATGCCGCTAAACAAGGGTTAGCCCAGTGGTTACCACAGAGCATATTACGCCAACCATTAAGCCTAACTTTTACAGCGCCAGCCCCGCTTACCCAATTTAATAGCTTAGACTTTGATGAGCTCATTAAGTTACTTATGGCGCATCCCTCTATAGTGGCTATAGATCAACGTATAGCCGCTAAACGCACACAAGTGAGCCTTGCTAAACAAAGTTATAAGCCACAACTTGGCGTAAATATGGGTTATGGCTACCGCGCTGATAACCAAGCTGGTGAGTCGCGTGCTGATTTGCTTTCGGTGGGGGTGAGTATTGATTTACCTTTATTTACCGACAATAGGCAAGACCAGCAAGTTAATGCGGCTATTGCTAATGCAGAGGCCATTAAAACCGACAAACGCGTGGCGCTACAAAGCTTAAAAGGACAGTACTTTAAAGAGGTTAGTCAACTTGAGCGAATTGAGCAGCGCAATACGCTTTATCAAAACACGTTATTACCGCAAATGTCGCAGCAAGCTCAGGCTACTTTAAACGCGTATACCCGTGACGATGGCGACTTCTCTGATGTTATGCGCGCGCGTATTAGTGAGCTAAACGCCAAAATAGATGCCCTTAATATTCAAATAGACAAACACATAATTATTGCTCGCTTAAATTATTACGCAGCCAGTTTAGACTCGCTAGTAATGGCTGAGTTACAAGGATAAAACAATGAAAACTAACTTAAAATACCTTGTAGCGCTGCTTATTGGTGCCACGTTAATGTTTATTGCTAATCGCTGGTTGATTGATGACACTGAGCACTTAGCCACAACCGCTGATAATAAAAAAACGAAGCCGCTGTATTGGGTTGCGCCAATGGACAGTAATTATAGGCGCGATGAACCAGGGCTATCACCAATGGGGATGGAGCTGGTGCCTGTATACGCAAACGCTGAAAACGACAGCCCAGGTACTATAAAAATATCCCCTGAAGTGGTTAACAACTTAGGCGTTAAAACCAGTAAAGTGCAAGTGAAAACTCTACAAAGTGATATTCAAACAATCGGTTATGTGCAATACAATCAAGTTGCACTTGGCGATGTTGCTAATGTATTTATTGAAGATGGCCCTACCGGCATTAAAAGCGAAAACGCGCGTTTAAATGGGTGGAGCTTAATTGATATTAAAGGCAGTGATATTGGCAGCTATGTAGCACAAGCTCAGCAAGTACTTGGCGATAACCTACAATTACCCGCTGGTTATTCAATTACTTGGGCAGGGCAGTACGAATACATGCAACGCGCAAAAGCAAAGCTTACTTATGTGATCCCGCTTACACTCGCAATTATTGTAATACTGCTATACCTTAATTTTAAATGCCTAAGCGAAGTACTTATTATTATTGCCACCCTTCCTTTGGCTATGGTGGGCGGCATTTGGCTAATGTACTTTGAAGCGTTTAACTTTTCAGTGGCAGTGGGTGTAGGGTTTATTGCATTGGCCGGTGTTGCCGTAGAAATAGGTGTCATAATGCTTGTATATTTAAACCAAGCTTATACAGAGCAACGCCAGCAGTGCGAGCAAACTGGAACTGCATTTAACTTACAAGCGTTACAACACGCTATTATGCAAGGTGCAGGGCTAAGAGTGCGCCCCGTAATGATGACGGTAGCTACCATTATTGCTGGCTTATTACCCGTTTTATACGGCTCCGGCACCGGTAGCGAAGTGATGAGCAGAATAGCTGCGCCGATGGTAGGCGGGATGCTAAGCGCAATTATACTTACGTTATTGGTTATACCTGCGGTGTATTTACTGTGGAAAAAGCAGCATATTAGTCAATAGGTGTTGCTCTTTGTGAGTTAATACTTGCTGAATGTAGTGGCGGTTAAATCGCGGCGTACGGTTTGTACCCTCGTGAGCATGATAGCTGCTCCTATTTCAGCAGGCTCTAATAGCACACTGTGGGCAATACCTGTTTTATTGCCCTATAAAAATTACCCGTATTTTGTAACTTGTACCAAATAACCCGCCTAGCTCCTGTTTTTTTGTTTTTAATGCATTGTTTTTAATTGAGTTTATGTTGGCATGATTTACGCAAACTATACCTTATACAGTCAACTTAGTAAGGAATGCACATGCAAGTTAAAACAATTAAAGAAGTGTACGATTGGACCGTTTTATTTCACACACAAATGGCGGCAAATTTTTACAGCGTTAAGGAGTTACTCGATGAACGTAACGCGATGCTAGTGGACTATTATTTAGATTATGAAAAAAAGTTAGCTGAAGACTTAGTTGGCTTTAAAGCAATTACAGAGATCAACACTTTAGATACTTACAGCTACGAATACTTTGCAGACAACCCCGAGTTAATTACGTTTAACGATATTAGCAAAGACCAAGAATTTGATGAAAAGGTGATTCAAAACTACCTCTCTGAGCAGCACAAAAAAGTAATCGAACTTTACGAGTACTTATTAGAGCGCGCTGAGACAGAAAACGGTAAAGAAAAGCTCGAGCAAATTTTAGAGCTTGAAAAGCAAGGCGTTAAGCAAATGATGCAAAGCTCAAACCGACATATGGATATGTAAACCTGATAAAATAACTCGGCTTTTATCTTTATAGGTAAAGCTTCAAACGCCCTTGGGTTTACCCGAGGGCGCTTTATTATGTGTGCTTTACATGGGGCGTAAGTAAAGCAGCAAGCTCACTTTAAAAAGCGCGTGTCGCAATTACATTACTTTAGAACAAACAATGTCACGGGCTTTTAATAGCCTTATAAAATTAAACGCACTCAAACTGAATCCCTGCTTTTTTAAGATAGAGCTGCTCTTGCTCTAGGTCAGCTTGTAGCAATGTATGCTCTTGTAAATAGCTGTTACTAAACTTAATAAATAACCCTAAGTTGCTTGCGCTTATTTCCATATCCGGCTTTAAGCTCACTTGGCGCTTTTGATTAAATAAAATGGCCAAGCGTAAAATAACAATCAGTTTAAGCACGTGCTTTTGAGAAATAGTTAAAAACTCAGGCAGCTCAGTCAGTTTAATTTTTTTACGATAAAAGCGTATAAGTGAGCTTAAAATAAGTTGCTCTTGCTGCGTAAAACCGGGTAATTGACTATTCGCCACTATATAAGCGCTGTGTTTGTTAATCCCCGATGAGTTAATTGATAAACCAATTTCGTGTAATTTTGCTGCCCAAGTTAACAAAGCAATATCGTCGTTATTATCTAAATGCCATACATTTTTTAACTGTTTATAGAGCCAAATAGCCGTATCAGCAACACGCGCTGCATGCGCTTTATCAGCGGTGTAGCGCTCACTTAAATTATTAATGGTGTTTGAGCGAATATCTTTATCGGCCAGCTTTTGCTGCATTTCGTGCAGCAACCCTTCGCGCAACGAAAAATCGCTGTAGGTCAGCTCTTTAATGGCAAACTCTGTAAATATCGCAATTAAAATTGCTAAACCACCACATATGCTTTGTTGGCGCTCGGGTGTAAGCCCTGCAATAGCTAAGTTATCAATATGTTTAGCACTAATAAATTGCTGTTTTAACGCGAGTAAATCGTCGTAAGTGATGTTAGGTTGTTGCGGATTTGTGGCGCTTATCATCGCTAAAATTGACTTTATAGTGCCCGACGTGCCAATTACTGTTTGCCAATTTTCGCTTACATAATTAGAAAAAATGGCTTCAAGCTCTTGCTCGGCTCTTATTTGCGCTTTGTTAAAGCGTTTGGCCGTTATTTTTCCATCGCTAAAAAACTGCTTTGTAAAGCTAACGCAGCCCATATTACGGCTAGATAAAAGCTTATGCTTGAAATGTTTACCTATTATAAGCTCGGTACTGCCACCGCCAATATCGATCACTAAACGGTTTTCTTCATTATGAACATAATGCGCAACGCCCTGATAAATAAGGCGCGCTTCTTCTTGACCTGCAATTACATCAATATGAAAAGGAAACACAGCGCTAGCTTGGGCTAAAAAGGCGTTAATATTTTTAGCGCGCCTAAAAGTGTAAGTGGCAGCTACCTTTACATTACTTGCGGGGAACTCATGTAAGGTTTTTGCAAATTGCTTTAGTACCACAAGGGCGCGGTCTATTGCAGCTTGGCTTAAGCGAAATTTATCATCTAGCCCATCGGCTAAATAAACGCGTTGTTTTTCTTTGTGCAAAATTTGCAAAGTGCCGTTTACTTCTCGGGCAACCACTAAATGAAAGCTGTTGGAGCCTAAATCAACTGCGGCTATTGAAGGGTGATCATTCATTATAATAAGTGTGTTCCCATTTTTTTAGATAATCGTAAATTGCTATCTGAGAGCGAATTTTTTTACGGTTACCCCTTCTTACATAAGCGTTTTTTTGCTCGCTATCAATAATGCGTGCTTTGGTACGGTCTTTAAATTGTAGCTCTAATATATCAACTATAAGGCGTTTTAACTTAACATCCAAAATAGGAACACCTACTTCAACACGATGATCTAGGTTACGTGTCATCCAATCAGCAGAAGATATAAATACTTTTTCATCGCCATTGTTACCAAATACCATTACGCGAGGATGCTCTAAAAAGCGATCAACAATACTAATTACCTTAATATTATCGCTAAGTTTAGGCACGCCAGGGATGAGCGAGCACATGCCACGTACAATAATTCTAATTTTAACGCCGATTTGACCAGCTAGGTAAAGCCTGTCTACCAGCTCCTTATCGACGAGGTTATTTATTTTTACCGTTATTTTGCCTGGTTTGTTGTTTTTAACATGGTCAATTTCGTTATTGATTAAATTAAGCAGCGTTTCACGGGCATTAATTGGCGAAAGCATTAAGTAGTCAAATTTGAACGGTTTATAACTGCTTTCTATAAATCTAAATACGCTGTCGCTTTCTTCACAAATACCAGTGTGGCGAGTAAATAGGCTAAAGTCAGTGTAAATTTTGGCTGTTTTTTCATGGAAATTGCCTGTGCCAATATGAGCATATTTTACTATTTGGCCTTTTTCTTTACGGTGCACCACACATAATTTGCTGTGCACTTTTAGTGCGGGTATACCAAAAATCACTTTAATACCTGCACTGCTTAGCACCTTTGCCCATTCAATATTATTTTGCTCGTCAAAACGTGCTTTTAACTCAACCATAACGGTCACTAATTTACCGTTTTGAGCGGCATTAATTAACGATGAAATCAGCCTAGATTTGCTCGCTACACGATAAATATTAACCTTTATTTGCGTAACCTTAGGGTCGAAGGCCGCTTGGCGCACATATTCAAGCACATGATTAAAAGTATGATAGGGGTAATACAGTAAAATATCTTGCTCGCTAATAGCGTCAAATACACTGGCATGTTTATTAAACGCACTACTTTGCAATGCTGGGAGGGGTTTGTTTTCTAAATATTGGCGCCCTACATTAGGAAACGATATAAAGTCTCTAAAATTACGATAACGCCCCCCAGGAATTAACGCATCATGATGCGTGACACCGAGGCGCTTTTTCATCACTTTTAGCATGTTTTCAGGCATGGCTTGATCGTAAACCAACCTTACTGGCTCAGCATAAATACGTTGTTTTAACCCTTTGGACATTTTATCAAGTAAGCCAGCCTCTAGCTCGTCGTCTAGGTTGTACTCTGCATCGCGAGTTAATTTAATTGCATAACCGGCAATGCTTTTATAAGAAAAAAAGCTACTAAATACATCGTTCAAAAAGTAAGTGATGACATCATCAAGCATTACAATGGTTTTATGGCGGCGGGTTTTTTCTGGAGGCAGGTTTATAAAGCGATCAACCCTGTCGGTGGGTACCTCAAGCATTGCGTAATAACTTTTTTCATCACTCATTTCTACAAATAAGTAGGTCATGGTGTCGTTTATATAGGTAGAGAAGTCTTTGTTCTCGTTTAGCAAAATAGGAGAGGTATGTTGAAGAACGTGATCATGAAAGTAATTTTTTAACCAGTTTAAATGAAACTCACTGAGCTCATCAGGGCGACTAACATGAATGTTATGATGGTTTAAGTCGGTTAATACCTGCTGATGTATGTGGTTAAATTTTTTACCTAACTGCAGTACTTTTTTTTGTATCTCACTAAGCAGTATTTCGTCTTCTTCAAAATTAGCATCGGGGAGTTTATTTAATAAAATTCGGCGCTTTACATCAGCAACACGTACTCTAAAAAATTCATCTAAATTATTAGAGAAAATGCCCAAAAAGCGCATGCGCTCAATAATCGGGTTATTTTTATCTTTAGCCTCTTGTAGAACACGCTCGTTGAATGACAGCCAGCTTAATTCTTTTGCAAAATATTCAGTTGTTTGAGGGGGCTCTATATGGGCATTCATATCTATTCCGTTATCAGGATATGTTTCAAATTTAATTTGGGGCTGTGTCTGCGCTTATGAGGTTAACAATGTAAAAAGCGATAAAAGTAGTAATAATCAGCCCTTTTTAACTTAAACATACGCCAGTTAGATGACATAAAAATGACTACCATGTCATTTTTATGTCAACGGCGTTTGGGCTATGCCTCTTCAATATCTACAATTAAATCACTGGTAATCGATTCAAGTGCATCAATAACTTCTTCTTTATTCATACCACTGGGTAAGGTAACAGTCGCTACGGCACTAAAAATAGGCACTCCCCAATTTGGCGCACTTTGTTGCCTTGAGTTTAAGTGAGTAATGCTAGCGCCTTTGTGGCGTATTACACTTGCCAGCTCCTGAACAATGCCCGGGCGGTCATTGCCAGTAATGACAAAATTTATTTGCTCTTTGCTACTTGGCTCTACTTCTGTGTTGCCAGTTTCAATCCGCACGTCGAGTTTAGGTAAGGCATTTAATGCGTTTTGCAATGCTTCAAAGTGCTCTTGCGCTACTTCTACCTGAATAATACCGGCAAAGTGGCCTAGTAAGTGGCTTAAATTACTGCTCAGCCAGTTACCCTTGTTTTGCAAGATAACCGATGAAATACTTTCTACTAATCCGGGCCGGTCTTGCCCTAAAATGGTGATCACCAACTGCTTCATAAATAGCTCTCTCTAAGCCTGAAAATGTAAATGCGTAGGCATTAAGTGTTTACAACGTTTCTATCATTGTAGTGGGTAATATAAACGCATAAAAACTAATTGTTTATTATTACTTATTTGTGTCTTTATCGTTGAATTTTTTTAACTTTAGCGCTGCGGTCTGGTTTCGTTATACATAGATTTAGTATTGTCTGCGTTAAATTGTTTGTCCAATAAAAGCACAAATTAGTTCCCATATGAATATAAACTCACACTGAATTTATTAACAATTTTATAGCACTTTTGATAATAAGTGTCATTTATGAACCATAACATTTATTTTTTTCATGCTTTGAGCGCTATGCACTTTATTTAACCATAAAAGTGTTAACAACTAATGCGCCATAAAAGCATAAATTTAGTCATCTCCGGCAGGGCAGTAAAACGCGTTTTTAAATAGCTAAATAGGCATTAATTTAGGGCATTTATATTAAATATTTCCCCTTTTTTGTATCGATTTATGTTGTGGCATATCAGTGAGTAACAATTAAGCAAGCGCTGTCATTAGAAAAAAGGACTGATTTTAAAGCGTTTAGGTGGGTATTTATTACATCTGTAACATTACTGTCATCTTGATGAAATATAATTTGCGCAACGACAGAATTAAAGGGTGTTTTGATGACTTCCAATCCGAATAAGCCGACTTTAAATACGGATCGAAGCCGTCTATTTAAAGACCGGTTTGCAAAGTGGGGTATTTCCGCAGGCGGAGTAATGGTATTAATAGCATTGTTATTAATATTCTTTTACCTTCTTTATGTAGTACAACCAATTTTTGAATCAGCAAAAGTAGAAAAACGTAACAGTTTTAACGTTGCTAATGGTGAACAAATTGTGGGCTTAGGTGTTGAGGAGCAAACTGAGGTTGCTTTTTTACTCTCTCAGCAAGGAAAGGTAGATTTTTATAGTGTGCAAGATGGCAGCTTTGGTAAAAAGCTTAAAACATTAAGCGCCGAGCTACCTAGTGATGCATCAAGCTTTGCAAACAGTGCGCCGTTTCAGGGGCATTATGCGTTTGGTTTAGAAAATGGCTCTGTGGTGCTGGTAGCACCTAAGTTTTTAGTTACTTTTCCTAACAACGAAAGAAAGCTAACGCCGCGTTTAGATTACCCACTTGGCAAAATGGCATTAGAAGTTGACGAGCAAGGTGCTGC
Source organism: Pseudoalteromonas sp. UBA2102 (assembly GCF_002331165.1). Classification (NCBI taxonomy): domain Bacteria; kingdom Pseudomonadati; phylum Pseudomonadota; class Gammaproteobacteria; order Alteromonadales; family Pseudoalteromonadaceae; genus Pseudoalteromonas; species Pseudoalteromonas sp. UBA2102. The sequence continues at coordinate 13,364 of NZ_DCYU01000093.1, read as the reverse complement.
CATTAAGCGTTTTGCATTTAGTCATTACGAAGATAAAACAGCCGTGGTTGCTTTAACCGAAGACAAACGCGTTTTATTTAGCAGCTTTGTTGCTGAAGAAAACATGTTTACCGGTGAAGTAGAATGGGTAGTTGAGCGCACTGAGCTTAATATTGAAGGCCGTGTTGATGAGCTTTTAATTTCGCCAGACACCACTCGCACATTTGTACGTTCTGCAAATCAAATTTATGTTTACGATACACGCTATCCAAGCGAAGTAGAGCAAATTCAGCTGCTTTCGGCTAACGAAGAAAGTGCTAACTTAGTGTCTGCGCAGCTACTTGCTGGTGCTAACTCACTCATGCTTGCAAACGATAACGGTGAAGTATCGCAGTGGTTTGAAGTAAATACAGACAGCGGCCGTGAGTATCAAAAAATTCGCTCGTTTGAAACAACTAAACAAAGCAAGCTGAACATTTTTACCGAGTTTTATCGTCGAACTTTCTTCACCACGAGCAGCAATGGTGAGCTAGGTGTGTATTACACCACAAGTGAGGCAAAACTTTGGCAAGGTAAAGTAAGTGATGGCGAGATTAAAAACTTTGCTATAGCTCCGCGCTCAAATGCTGCCCTTATTTTAGCCGATAACCAACTAACCGTATTAGAAATTCATAATGAGCACCCAGAGGTTACCTGGTCTGCGCTTTGGCAAGAAGTGTGGTACGAAGGTTACCCTGAGCCTGGTTATATTTGGCAATCTACATCAGCAAGTGATGACTTTGAGTCTAAATTTTCTTTGGTTCCAATTTCGTTTGGTACGTTAAAAGCAGCGCTTTACGCCATGCTATTTGCAGTACCCATTGCGCTTTCTGCCGCTATTTACACCGCTTACTTTATGTCGAGCGAGCTGCGTAAAGTGGTAAAGCCAACGGTAGAAATTATGGAAGCCCTCCCGACTGTAATATTAGGCTTTTTAGCAGGCCTGTGGTTAGCGCCACTTATAGAAGAGCACCTACCTGCTATTGTCGGCTTATTGATTTTATTACCGTTAGGTGTGCTAGCAACAGCACTAGGTTGGACTAAGTTACCAGTGAGTATTCGCCATAAAATCCCTGAAGGGTCGCACTCTATTTTACTTATTCCGGTTGTTCTATTTATAGGCTGGGTATCGTTTGCGATGAGCGAAACAGTAGAGCTTTGGATGTTTGATGGAAATGTACGTCAGTACCTAACTAACGAGCTGGGTATGACGTTTGACCAACGTAATTCATTAGTTGTTGGTATTGCGATGGGCTTTGCCGTTATTCCTACTATATTCTCGATTGCAGAAGATGCCGTATTTAGTGTTCCTAAACACTTATCAAATGGCTCACTAGCACTTGGTGCTACGCAGTGGCAAACGCTAGTACGTGTTGTACTACTTACAGCAAGCCCAGGTATTTTCTCTGCCGTGATGATGGGACTTGGTCGTGCAGTAGGCGAAACCATGATTGTATTAATGGCAACAGGTAATACGCCAATTATGGATTGGAGTATTTTCCAAGGTATGCGTACGCTTGCAGCAAACATTGCAGTAGAAATGCCTGAATCAGAAGTAGGCAGCTCGCACTATAGAATATTATTCTTAGCAGCATTTGTACTATTCATATTCACCTTTATTTTCAACACAGTGGCTGAGTTTGTTCGTCAGCAACTGCGTGAAAAATACAGCTCAATGTAAGTGGAGAGACACGACATGGTAAAGCAGTGGTTTAAGTCTGGTTCTCCTTGGATTTGGATGACAGGTGGTGCGGTAAGCATCAGCTTAATTTCAGTTCTCGGTTTATTAGCAATGATAGCTTGGAAGGGATTAAGCTTTTTCTGGCCATCAGAGGTAGTTCAATTTGAGCTAGAAGGGTCTATTTCAAAACAAACCATCATTGGTGAAGTTTACGACCGAGAACTTGTGCCTACAGCGCGTTTAGCTGCAACAGGTATTGATGTATCAGATTTTAATAAAGACGAAGTTGAGCGTTTACTTATAAAAACAGGTAACCGCGAATATGTAGATTTAGATTTTCGTTGGATATTAGAAACCGATATTACTGAGCAAAGTACACCGGCTACGCTTGCTGTATTTGAGCGCAGTAAAAACGGTAACTTTTATGGCTACATAGAAGGTGTAATTAAAGATGGAAAGCCGGTTACTAGCGATAAAATCGAAACCTTACATGAGCTAGTAGAGCGTGCGGTTGATTTAAACGACGAAGCGCTTGATTTACAAAATGGCGACATTGGTCATATCAACTACGAATTAGAGCGTCTTCGCTTACAAGAAAAGGCGTACCTACTTGATGACGAACTAACCGATGAGCGTGTTGCTGAGCTTGCTCAAGCACGTGCCGAGTTACGTAACGAATATGCAGTACTTGAAAAAGAGTTATTTGCACTGCGTAAAAAAGCCAAGCGTGACCAAGTTTTAGTTAAGGACATGCGTGGTGAAGTAGTCACCATTCCACTGTATCAAGTGCTTGATGTTTGGTTGCCTAACGACATGGGCTTTTTCTCAAAGTTAGGTCATTACTTTGTACAACTGGGTAAGTTTGTATCAGACGACCCACGTGAAGCAAACACCGAAGGCGGCGTATTCCCTGCTATATTTGGTACAGTATTTATGGTTATGCTGATGGCCGTTATTGTGACCCCATTTGGTGTTGTAGCTGCAATTTACTTACATGAATACGCAGCTAAAAATGCAGTAACTAAGATGATTCGTATTGCGGTAATTAACCTTGCCGGTGTACCGTCTATTGTTTACGGTGTATTTGGCTTAGGCTTTTTTGTTTACATGTTAGGTGGTAGCCTTGACCAACTGTTTTACCCAGAAGCTGCGCCTACACCAGTATTTGGCACGCCAGGTGTTATGTGGTCTGCGCTTACATTAGCTATTCTTACATTACCGGTTGTTATTGTATCAACCGAGGAAGGTTTATCGCGTATTCCTAGTACAGTGCGTGATGGTTCATTAGCGCTTGGTGCCACCAAAGTTGAAACCTTATGGCGTATTATTATTCCTATGGCAAGCCCAGCAATTATGACAGGTTTAATACTTGCTGTTGCTCGAGCGGCCGGTGAAGTTGCGCCGTTAATGCTCGTAGGTGTGGTAAAAATGGCCCCTACGTTACCACTTGATGGCAACTTCCCTTATTTTCACTTAGATAGAAAGTTCATGCACTTAGGCTTTCATATTTATGATGTGGGCTTTCAAAGCCCGAATGTTGAAGCGGCACGCCCGCTGGTATACGCAACGGCCTTCTTATTAGTGTCGGTGATTATTACCCTCAACATAACAGCGATAGGCATACGTAACCATTTACGTGAAAAATTCAGATCGCTTGAACACTAATTAGTAAAGAATTATAGGTAACAAACATGATTACAGTCGCTCCACAAGTAAACCAAGCTAACAAAAGCTTGAAGTTAGACTTAGAAAACTTAACTGATGACCAAAAAGCGTTAGAGATTAAGGACCTTGATCTTTACTATGGTGAAAAGCAAGCGCTTAGCAAAGTAAATATGAATATTCCGAAAGGCCAAGTTACGGCGTTTATCGGTCCATCTGGTTGTGGTAAATCAACGCTATTGCGTTGTATTAACCGCATGAACGATTTAGTTGATGTGTGTCGTATTGAAGGTGAAATATTACTTCACGGCCAAAACATTTACGATAAAAGTGTAGATGTAGCCGCGCTTCGTCGTAACGTGGGTATGGTGTTTCAGCGTCCTAACCCATTTCCTAAATCAATTTATGAAAATGTGGTTTATGGCCTACGCTTACAAGGTATTAAAGAAAAGCGTAAGCTAGATGAAGTGGTAGAACAATCACTTCGCGGTGCGGCTTTATGGGATGAAGTAAAAGACAGATTACACGATAGTGCATTTGGCCTATCAGGTGGTCAGCAACAGCGTTTAGTTATTGCCCGTTCAATTGCGATTGAACCTGAAGTACTATTACTTGATGAACCAACATCGGCACTTGATCCAATTTCTACTTTGGTTATTGAAGAGCTAATTAACGATTTAAAGAACAAATTTACCGTTGTTATTGTGACACATAACATGCAACAAGCAGCGCGTGTATCTGATCAAACGGCCTTTATGTACATGGGCGAGTTGATTGAATACTCAGACACAAATACCTTATTTACAACGCCAAGCAAAAAGAAAACGGAAGACTACATTACAGGCCGTTACGGCTAGTCGTATACGTTTTAGTGTTGTAAACGAATTTAAGAGAAGGTAATTATGGAACATAATATAAATAAGCATATTTCTGGGCGCTTTAACCAAGAGCTAGAAAATGTTCGTAACCATGTACTTAACATGGGTGGCCTAGTTGAGCAGCAGCTAAGCAGTGCATTAGATGCAGTAAGTCGCAATGATGCTGAACTGGCACAAAAAGTACGCCAGAACGATTACAAAGTAAATGCAATGGAAGTTAGCATTGATGATGAATGTACGCGCATCATTGCTCGTCGTCAGCCTGCAGCGAGCGATTTACGCTTAGTAATTGCTATTGCAAAAACGATTGCCGATTTAGAGCGCATTGGCGATGAAGCAGAGCGCATTGCTAAAGTTGCACTTGATTCATTTACTAAAGATCAGCAAGATTTATTAGTGAATATTGAAAACATGGGTCGCCAAGTTTTAAAAATGCTACACGATGTACTTGATGCGTTTGCGCGCATGGATGTACAACGCGCCTTTGAAGTACATAAAGAAGATGCAAAAGTTGACCGTGAATATGAAGCAATCACGCGTCAAATTATGACTTACATGATGGAAGACCCACGCTCAATTCCTAAAATTATGGATTTAGTATGGTCTGTACGTTCATTAGAGCGTATTGGCGACCGTTGCCAAAATATTGCGGAATACATTATTTATTTTGTTAACGGCAAAGATATTCGTCATACATCTCAAGAAGATATAGAAAAATCGTTGTAGGTTTTTATCTATCATTCTTTTTTATTAAAGCGGCTTAGTGCCGCTTTATGCATTGTTAGCCATGATGAAATAATAAAAAGCGTTCACAATCGCGGCTAATACTGTAAAATTCATGCTGCAAAGCATATCAATTTGATTAAAGGGTCAGTTATGCCTACAAACGCGTTTTTAGGAGTATTTGCAAAATCTCCTATCAAACCAATGGAAGAACACATCAAGAAGGTTCATCAAGCAAGTAAAGCCTTGATACCTTTTTTTAATCACGTATTTAAAGAAGAGTGGCAGCAAGCAGAAGAGCTTCGCTTAACTATTCGTAATTTAGAGCGTGAAGCTGATGATATGAAAAGAGATATACGCTTACAATTACCGCGTGGTTTATTCATGCCGGTAGAGCGTACAGATCTGCTCGAACTCGTAACTCAACAAGATAAAATAGCAAATAAGGCTAAAGACATTGCAGGGCGCGTAATTGGCCGTGAAATGACAATTCCTAGTGCTATGCAAGCAGACTTTTTAGCTTATCTAACACGTTGTGTTGATGCGACTAAACAAGCATCAAAAGCAATTAATGAGTTAGAAGAATTGTTAGAAACGGGCTTTAAAGGTCGCGAGGTGACTTTAGTAGAAAAAATGCTCGTAGAATTGGATGCCATAGAACAAGACACGGATGAAATGCAAATTAAAGTACGCCGCCAACTACGCGATGTAGAAAGCGAGCTAAACCCAATTGATGTTATGTTTTTATACAAAATAATTGAATGGGTTGGCGAACTTGCAGATATTGCAGAGCGCGTAGGATCACGTCTTGAGCTGATGCTAGCTCGTTAATTTATAAAAATCAGTTCAAACGAAAGATTAAGGTTACACAATGGATATCATTGCATCTTACGGCACGGTATTAGTTTTAATTGCCGCAGCAGTCGGCTTTTTTATGGCTTATGGTATTGGCGCGAACGACGTTGCTAATGCGATGGGTACTTCGGTAGGTTCAAAAGCGTTAACAATTAAACAAGCAATTATTATTGCTATGATTTTTGAATTTGCTGGTGCTTACTTAGCAGGTGGTGAGGTTACATCAACAATCCGTAAAGGTATTATTGATGCTGCGCCTTTTGCTGCTCTCCCTGATTTAATGGTTTTAGGTATGATCTCTGCACTTTTTGCAGCAGGTACTTGGCTATTAATTGCCTCATTTTTAGGTTGGCCTGTTTCAACAACTCACTCAATTATTGGTGCAATCATTGGTTTTGCATTAGTTGCAGTGGGTACAGAGGCTATTCAATGGAATAAAGTAGGTGGTATTGTAGGCAGCTGGATTATTACACCTGCTATTTCGGGCTTTATTGCTTACTTAATCTTTATGAGTGCGCAAAAGCTGATTTTTGATACTGATGCACCGCTTAAAAACGCAAAACGCTTTGTACCTTTGTACATGGGTTTAGCGGGCTTTATTATGGCGCTAGTAACAATCAAAAAAGGCTTAAAGCATATAGGTATTAACCTAGGCGCTACTGAAGGTTATTTAATTGCGATCGCGATTGCTGTGATTGTAGCTATTATTGGTAAAATTGCGATTTCACGTTTAAATATCGACCCTAAAGCCGATAAACAAATGCAATTTAATAACGTAGAAAAAGTATTTGCGGTATTAATGGTATTAACAGCGTGTTGTATGGCGTTTGCGCATGGCTCAAACGATGTAGCGAATGCAATTGGTCCACTTGCTGCGGTTGTGAACATTGTTGAAAGCAACGGTGAAATTGCTAAAAAAGCGGCTATTGCTTGGTGGATTTTACCACTAGGTGGTTTTGGTATTGTTGCCGGTCTTGCTATTTTAGGTAAAAAGGTAATTAAAACGATAGGTGAAGGTATTACTCACTTAACGCCTAGCCGTGGTTTTGCTGCCGAATTAGCTGCTGCGTCTACCGTTGTTATTGCATCAGGTACAGGTATGCCAATCTCTACTACACAAACCTTAGTTGGTGCGGTATTAGGTGTAGGTATGGCACGTGGTATTGCTGCACTTAACATGGGTGTTATCAGAAACATTGTAGTTTCTTGGGTAATTACATTGCCAGTTGGCGCTGCCCTTGCTATTGTTATTTTCTACGTACTAAGAACCGCGTTTGGGGTTTAACAAAAAAGTACTCAAAGACTTTTAGCTTGAAAAGATCTCAACGCCCTAGGTGTTGGGGTCTTTTTATTTGTGGAAAGAAAAAATGACTAACCTACCAAGTATTAAACAGCTACAGTATTTATTAGCTGTACATCAGCACCAGCATTTTGGCCGTGCAGCAAGTGCGTGCTTTATTGGGCAATCTACTTTAAGCAGTGCAATTCAAACCCTTGAAGAAACACTCGGTTGTCAGCTAATTGAGCGAGAAAATCGCAGCCTTATGTTTACCAGTATTGGTGAAGAGGTCGTTGAGCGCTCTCGTAAAATTATTAACGATACAATTAGTTTAAAAGAGCTAACCAAAAGCTTTTTAACGCCACTCAGTGGTAAGTTAGTGGTAGGGGTTATACCCACTATCGCCAGCTTCATAGCGGCGCCTTTGTATCACTTTTGTAAGCAAACCTTTTGTGATTTAGAGTTGGTACTCGTTGAAGATACCAGCGACAAGTTATTAGATAAGCTTGAACACGGCCATATTGATTTAGCCTTATTAGCCTTACCGTACCAAACGGAGAAGTTTCATACTCAAGTATTGGCTAAAGATCACTTTAGTTTAGTGCACCATAAAGATTACAGCCCTGCTAAAGGCGTTGAAGACTTTAACTTGCTACCCGATGCTAGTGTGTTTTTATTAGAGCGAGAGCATTGTATGACGGGGCATGCATTGAGTGCGTGTCATCTAAACCGCTCAAGCTGTATTAATCCTTTTGAAGCTGCAAGCTTACATACCTTATTAAGCATGGTAGAGCATCAGTTAGGGGTTACATTTTTACCGCAAATGGCGATTAATGCGGGTATTCTTAAAGATAAAAACATGATAGCAACCCCATCGCAAGGCGATGCCTACAGAGATATAGGCATACTGTGGCGTAAAACCACAGGAAGAATTCGCGACTTTAAGTTATTCAGCCAACAGCTAGAAGTGTTTTTGGCTCGCCAATGTAGCTTAGACTTTGAGAGTTAAGCCTATTTACCTTTAAGGTTAAAGTGCAGCAGTAATATGTTGTTTTAGGGAAACAGGGTCTGTGCATTGTGGTTATTGGTCACTATTAAGCACCAGCGTAGTATAAACAAAAAAGCAGCCTACAAGGGCTGCTGTTTGCTATGTGTTTGGCTTTCAAAGGGTTCGAGTTCGGGTAGAAAAAGCAAGTAAATCCAAACCACTACATTAAAATACGGGAGTAGGCCTAAAGTAGCAAATACGCCTACTGGGTAGCCCTTTAGCTGCGCGTACCGATAGCACTGATACGCAATTACACAATGTATTACGAGAAGTAAAATAATCAACTGCGCCATACCTTCCTCCTTAAACCTGACAAGCTTTAACCTCTATGTAATTGCTAGTCATGTATGCTTATAGGTAATGTCATGTTTTTATTGTTAAATCATCAAAATAACAAGACATTTACTAAGTGGTACGTAAAGTATAGGCAATAAGTGCAATAATGATAGTAATAAAATGCTTAAAACTGTTTAAAAATGTTTAGCTGGCGCTAGTGTGTTGTTGGATAAAAGGTTTCTTCTGGTAAATAATTTTAAGCGTCGATTGTACTTTTTCTACAGGCACAGGACGGGCAATAAAATAGCCTTGTCCGTAGTCAACACCAATCTCTTTTAGTGCAAAAAATATCTCTTCGCTTTCTACGTATTCTGCCACAGAGCGCTTATCAAGGGAGCGGCTTATATCGTTAATGGCCTTAACCAGTGCTAAGTCAATGGGGTCGTTAATCATGTCGCGTACAAACGAGCCATCTATTTTTACATGCTGTGCAGGTAACTGTTTTAAATAGTTAAATGTACTAAAGCCTGTACCAAAATCATCAATAGAAAAATGACAGCCTAAACTGTTTAGCTTTTCTATCATTTTACGGGTGGCTTTTAAATTGTTAACTGAGGCTGACTCGGTAATTTCAAAAATAATACGCGAAGGCGGTACGTGGTATTTTTCTAGGCTCGATTCTATATGTGGCACTAAGCGCTCATCTAAAAACGATTGAGCAGAAAGGTTAATAGCCACTTGATTTAAATCTGGGTGCTCAGCCACGCTAGCAATGGCATTGCGAATAACACATTGGTCCATTAAAAAGGTGTCGTTTAGCAGCTCAAGAGAGGGAATAAATTGATTAGGGAAAATAAGTTTATCGTCTACTTTTAAACGCAGTAACGCTTCAAAATAAGCCACTTTATTGGCTTTAAAGTCCCATATTGGCTGATAGTGCAGCTCTACGTTATCCTGCTGAAGTGCTTGTCGAATCTCATGCCCCCACTCAAGCCCGGTTTGCAAGGTGTTATTTTGCGCATCTTCTTTTGAGTAGCAGTGCACTAGGTTACGGCCTAAACTTTTAGCAATATATAAGGCAATATCGGCTTGCTTGAGGCACTCACTCGGGTCGCAATTTTTAGCCGTTATTTGCGTTAAGCCAATAGAGCAGCTAATTGAATACACTTGGTCTTCTGATTTAAACTCGTGCTGTTCAATCGCGCTACAAATACTCTCTGCAATTAGGTGAGCGTCAAGCAGCTGCGTATTTTTTAAAATAACAGCAAATTCGTCACCGCCTATTCTACACACTAAATGTTTAGCGCTAATGTTTGCTTCAAATAATTGAGCTACATCTTTTAGTACAATGTCGCCTTGTTGGTGGCCTTTGCTGTCGTTAATTATTTTAAAATGATCTAAATCGATGTAAATAAGTGCGTGCTCTACATCACCATAGGTGTGCTTGGTTTGGCATATTTTATTGAGTTGTTGATCAAAATAATAACGATTATGTAAACCTGTTAGCGTATCGTGCAGGGCTAAGTGACGCAGCTTTAATTCAGCTTGTTTACGCTCGTGTATGTTGTCGATTGTGGCAGTAATGGTGGCATTATTGCGGCTGTTTTTTATTAGCTGTAAGCGGCATTCCACCCAAATCTGATTGCCATTTTTATGATTAAGTTGAATCTCGACTTGCTGCTGGTGCATGCCGCCATTAAGAATATCGTTAATGGTCGTATTTAGTTTTACTTGGCATTCATCAGAGCAATAATCGATTAATGATTTTTGCAAAGACGATTTAACCCCAAAGCCACTTAGTGTTTCCCAAGCAGGATTGATAAAGCGAATTTTACCTTGTTGGTCGAGCTCTAAAACCACCGTATTTAAATGCAGCAAAATACGTTGGTGCGCCGAAAACAGCTCTTTGTAGCGTACTTCGCTAATACTTAACTGTTCAACCTTTTGGGCAAACTCAGCATAACTAACCATAAAGTCTTCACGGCGCGCAGCATGGTCACATACTTTATTTAAAAACGACGGGTCGTATGGCGCTCTGATAAAGTCGGTAACACCGGACAGCAGCAGCTGCTCTGCATAGTCGGCATCGTTATTATCAATAATAGTTACAATGGCTTGTTTAGGGTTATGTTGCAGTATTTCTTCGACTAAAACACTTGAAGTATCTGCGCGCGACGCGGTTGCATCAAGCAGTACAATGGCAAACTGTTGTTGGTTGTAAGCATTTAAAGCACTTTGGCTTGATGTAGCATGGGTAATGGCAAAATTGAGCTTAAGTTGCTCTGCTATTTCATCGGCTTTTTGCACTATTGGTTCAAGCAAGAGTAAATTAAGGCGGCTGCTTTTTTCTAAATGCGTAGACAGAACATTGGCCAGCACCTGCGGCAGCATATCTTGGTGCTCAAAGGGCAGTACGGCATCTATGCCATAACTACGAGCGGTGGTTTCTGCTATACGCTCACAGTAAATAGGCGGAATAAGTAAAATTGGGGTGTTTTTTGGGGTGTTAAGTAAGCCTGAGCGGATCATGCGAGAAAAGCGCCAACCATCTATTTTCCCCACGCTTAAGCCTGTAATAATCATGTTTACTGGCTGCTTTTTTAACAGAGTGAGTGCATCTAGGCTATCTGCGGCTTCAATAAATTCAAATACGTTTAAGTACTCTAAAGTGGCGCGTATAGTGCGGCGTTCTTCGCTACTTGCGTTTAGAATGAGCAACTTCAGCTTATCTGCCACTTTTTTATAACCCCAAAACTAAACCATCATTATTAAGGACAGTAAGAATAATGATATTTACCAATAAGAACAAGATTATTTAAAGTAGTTACTCAAATGTATCTAAAATAGGGCGAATCCTCTCAACTGTGGTAGATATCTTGAGCTTAGCCGAGGATAGATATACACTTGGCGCGATTTTAATGATGTGGAATACCGACTATGCGCGTGGCTGACTTTAGCTTTGACTTACCTGATGAATTAATTGCTCGTTTTCCTAAACAAGACAGAACCAGCAGCCGTTTACTAACCCTAGATGGTCCAACTGGCAACGTTGAACACAAAGTGTTTAGCGACCTACTTGATTTAGTAAACGAAGGTGACTTATTAGTATTTAATAATACCCGCGTTATTCCTGCCCGTATGTTTGGCCAAAAAGCCTCTGGCGGTAAGGTCGAAGTACTTGTTGAGCGTGTAGTTGATGAACACCGCGTACTTGCCCATGTAAGAGCAAGTAAGTCGCTAAAGCCTGGTAACGAAGTTATTTTAGAAGGCAAAGCAAAAGCGACAATGATTGCGCGTCACGATACGTTATTTGAGCTTGAATTTGATCGCAGCCAAAATGTACTCGATATTCTAAACGACATTGGCCACATGCCTTTACCTCCTTACATTGACCGCCCAGACACTGAAGCTGACCGCGAGCGTTATCAAACCGTTTATGGCGAAAAGCCAGGTGCAGTAGCAGCGCCTACGGCAGGGCTGCATTTTGACGATAAGCTAATGGCGGCATTAAAACAAAAAGGCGTAAACATGGCGTTTGTTACGCTACATGTTGGCGCAGGTACGTTTCAGCCGGTGCGCGTAGAAAGCGTAGATGAGCATGTAATGCACTCTGAATACATTGAAGTACCTGATGAGGTGGTTCACGCTGTTGCTAATACAAAAGCTAACGGTGGGCGTGTTATAGCTGTGGGAACTACTTCTGTACGCTCGTTGGAGTCGGCAGCAAAAGTACACGGCGGTAAATTAGAGAGCTATTTTGGCGATACCGATATTTTTATTTTTCCGGGTTATCAGTTTAATGTAGTTGATGCCATGGTGACTAACTTTCACTTGCCAGAATCAACCCTCATAATGCTAGTAAGTGCCTTTAGCGGCCAAGATAACATTATGGGCGCGTACAACACGGCTATAGAACAAAAGTACCGCTTTTTTAGCTACGGCGATGCGATGTTTTTAACACGTAAATAAGCACGTTTTTATCCGGTACCGTTTTTAAAAGCCCAGCTCGCACGCTGGGTTTTTATTTGCCTGCGCTAATACGCAGTGAATTTAGCGCAGCTAATAGTAATAACGGGGCAAAAAGGGTAGAATCGAGCGGTTAAATTATAGCTTGTTGGACTGTTTTTCCGACATTGAGGATGATATGAAATTTGAATTAGACCGCACCGACGGAAAAGCGCGCCGCGGCCGCTTGATTTTTGACCGTGGTGTAATAGAAACGCCTGCATTTATGCCAGTAGGTACTTACGGTACTGTTAAGGGCATGACCCCAGATGAAGTTAAAGCCACAGGGGCACAAATTTGTTTGGGTAACACCTTTCATTTAATGCTACGCCCAGGTACTGAAATCATTAAGCAACACGGTGATTTACACGACTTTATGAATTGGGACTTTCCAATTTTAACCGACTCAGGTGGTTTCCAAGTATTTAGCCTTGGTGCTATGCGTAAAATTACCGAAGAAGGCGTGTTGTTCCAATCGCCGGTAAATGGTGACCAAATTATGATGTCGCCTGAAAAATCAATGGAAGTACAGCGTGATTTAGGCTCAGACATCGTAATGATTTTTGACGAATGTACGCCATACCCTGCCACCGAAAAAGAAGCAAAAGACTCAATGGAGTTATCGCTTCGTTGGGCTAAGCGCTCTAAAGAAGGCCACGGCGATAACCCATCAGCCTTATTTGGTATTATCCAAGGTGGTATGTACCCAGAGTTACGTGCACAATCACAAAAAGGCCTAGAAGAAATTGGCTTTGATGGTTACGCATTAGGCGGCCTATCGGTTGGTGAGCCTAAAAACGAAATGATGAATATTCTTGATCATTGTGCGTACAAAATGCCAGAAGACAAACCGCGCTACTTAATGGGTGTAGGCAAACCAGAAGACTTAGTTGAGTCTGTACGCCGTGGTATTGATATGTTTGACTGTGTAATGCCTAC
>NZ_DCYU01000055.1:82110-88577 GCF_002331165.1 Pseudoalteromonas sp. UBA2102 | reverse complement strand
TGTAGCAACTATCGTAGAGTAATAATTAGCCTAGCTAATTAATACTAAAAAGAGGTCACTTCGGTGGCCTTTTTTAATGCCTGAAGAAAAGTGTTTAGTTTTCAGCTATCAGCTATCAACTATTAGTCGCTTGGTGTTAAATTATACTTAACACATAAAAAAGCACGACTTTAAGCCGTGCTATTAATTAAATTTTTTGACAACTGACAACTGACAACTGACAACTGACAACTGACAACTGACAACTGACAACTGACAACTGACAACTTACAGCTTAGTGCTTTTTCGCATATGCTTCGGCTTGCTTCCAAACCCTTAGCGTATTTTCGCTTAAAATCTTTTTAATGTCTGAATCGCTGTAACCTCTGTCCATTAAGCCTTGTACTAGGTTAGGGTAGCTAGATACATCCTTTAAGCCAATCGGTAACGAATCGCCAACCCCATCGTAGTCAGAGCCAATGCCCACGTAATCAATGCCAATAAGCTCTACAACGTGATCAATATGATCAAGTACTTGCTCAAGGCTTGCAAACGGGAATGGGTTTTTAGCGCGGTACGCTGCATCAAAGTCTTTACTTGGCTTAGTGCCTTCTTTTTTAACGGTCTCTTTAGTACTTTTAAGGTCTTTGTACCACGCACCGGCTTTAGAGGTTACAAAGCTTGAGCCAAAGTTAATTTGAATAACCCCGCCATTCTTTTTAAGCGCTAATAACATGTCATCATTCATATTACGCTCAAAGCCTGGCGTGTATTTGCGCAGTGATGAGTGTGAAGCAATAACCGGCGTTTTAGATAGCTCCATTACCTGATAAAACGCATCATCTGATATATGTGATACGTCAATTAGCATACCGACGTTGTTCATTTCAGTAATTAGCTTTTTACCAAATGGGCTTAAACCTTTCCATTTACGGCGAATATCGTATGACGAGTCAGAAATATGGTTGCTTTGCGAGTGGGCAAGCGTGATGTAGCGTACACCACGGTCAAAAAAGTGCTGAAGGTTTTCTATTTTTCCTTCAATTGGCGAGCCATTTTCCATGCCCATAGCAATTGACAGTTTACCTTGCTCAAATTGCGCTTCTATATCCGCTGTTGAGCTAGCAATAGCAAATTTTTCAGGGGCGCGCTGTGCAATGGCTTCCATGCTATCAATCATTTGATTGGCTAGCTGGTAGCTTTTACCTTTGCCTTCAAATTCTAAGTGAGCAGGAATATAAATCGACATAAAAGGGGCGTTTAACCCCCCTTGTACTGCGCGAGGGTAGTCAAAGTCGCCGCCTTCGGTGGCTTTAGTTACATCAACCCACTTTTCGTGGATGCGATAAGGTACATCAATATGGGTGTCGATTAAAATAGTGTCTTTTGCTAGTTTTACTGCTTTGTCTGACGGGCTTTTTACTTGCTCTGCAAAGGCTTGTGGTGTTAAAGCTAGTGATATGGCTACCACTAGAGTGCTGAGTTTTATCATGTTTTGGCTCTTTGGGTAAAAAGCCATTGTGTACGTTCAGCTCAAAAGTTACAAGTGTTAGGCGTTAATCAAACGACTGTGCTTCATGCTCTTCGCTTTGCAGTGCTTTAAATTCATTTTTTGAGATAATAGTGACCGACTCATGTAGCTCAGAAAAAAACACCATCGCTTCACCATTTCTAAGCTGCTGATTAACCTGCGCTACTTTACTTTGAATACTCACTTCTTGCTCACCATAATCGGTGCCTTCACGAAGCACGTAGCTTTCAATTAGGTTGTAGAGGGTGTCTTTATCAAGTTGTTCAAAAGGGATAATCATAACTGCTTACTGCTCGCTTTAGTGGGGACGTGCTGGCCAAAATAATGAGGGACGGCTTGTTCAAGCCAAAATACTGGCCTAAACGGATTATTACCGCTAATAAACCCTACGTGGCCGCCTTTTTCAGAGACGCTCAGGGTAACATGCTCACTCACATCTTGCCTACTTGGCACGGCTTTAATCGACAACATTGGGTCGTCTTGGGCATGAATTATTAACGTAGGAATCGCAATATGTTTTAAGTAGGGCATTGCGCTGGCTTGGCGATAGTAATCGTGTGCGTTTTCAAAGCCATGCAGTGGAGCGGTTAGTTGATTATCAAACTCTAGCAAATCGTCAATTTTCATTAACTGCTCAGAAGTAATAGGTATTTGCTGCTTAATTTGTGGCAATTTACGCTGCATTGATTTTTTCATTCTATCGAGCAAATATTTTTGATAAATTTTGCCTAAGCTTTTACGAATAACATCGCTTGATGATGATAAATCATAAGGAGCCGAGACCACGGCTGCAGCACTTAAGGGGCAGTTTTCGCGCTCTTCGCCTAGGTATTTAGCCAGTACATTGCCCCCTAACGAAAAACCAACAGCCATAATAGGGCGGCTGGGAAATTGCTCCCTTAAATGATTTATAAAAAAAGCTAAATCGGCGGTATCGCCACTATGATAAGCACGCGGTAAGCGGTTAACTTCACTTGAGCAGTTTCTAAAGTGCATAAGTACTACGGCATAGCCTTGCTTTTTTAAGGCTTTCATCATGCCTTTGGCATAAAAGCTATTTATGTTGCCTTCAAGGCCATGTAAAACCACAGCAAGGGGAGCGTTTTCGTTATGAGGCAGCGACCATGCAAGTTCAATAAAATCGCCGTCGGGCGTATCAAGTTGCTCAAGTTCGTAGGACGTATTGTGAAATGGACGGAAAAAACGCGGCATTATGGTTTGAACGTGACGATTGGTCATCCACCATGCTGGTTTAAACTTATTGATCATGTTTGTACTACGCACTATGAAAAAAACGAAGCGTTAGTGTACCAAATTTTTCGCTTTATAAAATAAAAAGCGCCTAATCAGTAACCTGAGTAGGCGCTTTGTGCGTCGTGCTTAATGATGCTCGGGAACTTCAGCCTCGCTAATTTTTTTAATAAAGTAAAAAGCGTAAAATAGGCAAAGAGAAATCACTACGCCTAAAATCCCAAAAGACATAAATAAAACAGGGTCGCTAAAAAAGTCTCTAAAGAATACGTTCATGATTAATCTCCTCGTTCAGTTGATGGAGACATCATAAAGTGACTTTGCAAAGCATAATGTGATCGAGATCAAACTATTTCCCTGCGTGGAAAAAGTAACCAAGTAAAGTTGATGTAGATCATGTTTTTGGGGTTATTCAGTTCCTACTCCTGCACCTATAGGCTTTGAATAATCAATTGGCTTAAAGATTTTTTGCACAAAGAGAAAAAAATGAGAAGTAAATGAGAAAATATAGCGACAAGCCAGTAGCGGCTAGGCTTATATTTCTAGTGATATTAGCTTGGCTTTTATTTTTCTCTAAAAGCGCAGCGTCTCTAATCCTCTTTGTGATTAATTGGCTTTAAAATGAGCATTTAGAAGAGGGTGTAAAAACTGACAGCCTAAGTGGCTTTCACATACAGCTCAATATTGTTTGGCTTTACAGCTTCTAAAAAGCTAAGTTTATTCGCTGTATCAATCAGTATTTGCTGTTGTTGCTTTTCAAGCTTTAACTCGGCGCTTAATAGCTCTTGGCGTATTTTTGCATAGTTGCTGATACTTTCTTGATTGGCTTTTAAATACTTGCGCGTTGCACGCAGTGGCTTAAGTGCCTGCGTATCAAACTCATTAATAGACGCTATTAACGCACTGAGCTGCTCGGCATTAATGCTTAGCTTAAGTGAATCTAAGTACAGTAAAAATAAGCACAGATTAACGTTTTTACCTTGCTGGTTTTGCAGTGTCAGCAAGGTTTGTTGTTGCTCTGGCTTTGCGTACAAAGCGCAGGCAAATTGCCAAAAGTCGTTTTTATTGAGCAAGTTCATCGGCAAAGGCCTGTTCTTTTTCTTCCATTTCTTCAAGCGCCATCAGTAGTTCTTCTTCAGTGTCGTATACTTTAGGGGTAAGCGTGGCTTGCTTAGCAATTAACTCTTTTAACTGGGCTTTGTTATCGTCGTTGTAGAGTGTGTTGTCGCCAAGGGCTACTTCAACTTCGCTAAGCTCTGCAGTAAATTTATCGAGCTGCTTTTCAAGCTTTTCAATTTGCTTTTTAAGCGGTTGAATGGCTTTTCTAAACTCAGCTTCTAGGCGCTTTTGCTCTTTACGGTTAACGCTTGGATTTGCTTTTGGCTCGTCAGGTTGCTGGCTTTTAGCGGCTTCTTTATTGGCATTGAGTAACCATTGGTAATACGCGTCTAAATCGTAACCAAACTGAGTGACTTTGCCATCATCGACTAAATAAAATTCATCGGCGGTGTTTTTAAGCATATGGCGATCGTGCGATACGGTAACCATGGCGCCTTCAAAGCCTTGCAGTGCCATTACTAGCGCGTGGCGCATTTCTAAATCAAGGTGGTTAGTTGGCTCATCAAGTAGTAGTAAATTGGGTTTTTGATATACCAACATGGCTAGCACTAAGCGGGCTTTTTCACCGCCCGAAAACGGCGCCACGGGTTCAAGTGCTTTATCGCCAATAAATGCAAAACCACCTAAAAAGTCACGCAATGATTGCTCTGTGGCCTGTGGGTTTAAACGTTGAATATGGGTCACTGCGCTTGCTTTTAAATCAAGCGATTCAAGTTGGTGCTGCGCAAAGTAACCAATATTTAAGCCATGGTGTTGAACCACTTTACCTGCTTGCGGCTCAAGCTCGCCCGCTAATAGCTTAATAAGCGTTGATTTACCCGCGCCGTTACGACCGAGTAACGCAATACGACTGCCAGGAACTAGGTTTAGCGCGATATTATTTAAAATAGTAACATCGCCATAACCTGCTTTTGCTTTATCTAGGGTCATTAGCGGGTTAGGCAGGGCTGTTGGCTCGGCAAATTCAAAGTCAAACGGTGAGTCGGCATGCGCAGGTGCCAGTTTTTCCATACGTTCGAGTGCTTTTACACGGCTTTGTGCCTGTTTGGCCTTACTGGCTTTGGCTTTAAAGCGAGTTATAAACTGCTCAAGATGGGCAATTTGCTCTTGTTGTTTTTCAAACATTGCTTGTTGTTGTAACAAGCGCTCTGCTTTTTGGCGTTCAAACTGTGAGTAGTTACCTTTGTACACATTAATAAGCTGTTTATCGACATGCCAAATTTGATCAACCACGGCGTCTAAAAACTCGCGGTCATGAGATATAAGTACCAAGGTGCCTGTGTAGGCGCGTAAAAAGCGCTCAAGCCAGTAAACGGCATCTAAATCAAGGTGGTTGGTAGGCTCATCGAGTAATAGTAAGTCGGCATCGCGAATAAGTGCTTGTGCAAGGTTTAAACGCATACGCCAACCACCAGAAAACGCGCTTACAGGGTTTTCTATTTGGTGATTAGCAAAGCCTAAGCCGTGCAGTAATTCGCCCGCTTTTGACTCTATGCTGTAGCCTTTAATATTTTCAAGCTGAATATGTACTTTGGCTTGGGTGTCACCATCGTTTGTTTGCTCAGCTTCACGCAGGGCAATACGCAACGCATAGTATTCAGGGTGACCTTGAAGTACATAATCAATGGCGCTTATTTCAAGGGCTGGGGTTTCTTGTTTTACAGAAGCAATAGACCAATCTTTCGGTATATTGCAATCACCCGCATCGAGTTGCAGCTCAGATTTTAATAAACTAAATAAGGTAGATTTACCACAGCCATTAGCGCCAACTAAGCCCACTTTGTGCTGAGGAAATAAAGTAGCCGAGGCATTTTTTAATAAGGCTTTTCCGCCACGAAGTAGTTCTATTTCTGAGATTTGGATCATGAATGCGTTACTTTACTGTGCCCTGGTTAAGTTGGCGCTATCATACCATAGAACGTATTGCTCTTATCAAGCGTATCAACATAGGAAGTTATACGATAAAATATGTGCAGTTCAAACCACAGGAAAAATGTTGTGAGACAAAAGAAGCGATTTATTGCTGGTGCATCGTGCCCTGAGTGTAAAGCCATGGATACCATGATGCTATACAGAGAACATGATGTTGAAAAAGTAGAGTGTGTAGAGTGTGGCCACAAAATGGCGCAACCCGATAACGCTGTTCAGGCATCTACTCGCCAATTTGAACAAGTAATTGGTGTATTTAAACCGGGCGATTAACCCGGTTTTTATTTTTTACCCACCTTAGTAATGTGGCGGAGGCGGCTCTTGCATTTGCGACATTAGCGACGGCTGCTGCGCTTCTTTAAGTTTTTCTGCTAGTAACTCAGTTTGGCGCTTCATTTTTGCAAGCTGCTGTTGGTGTGCTTTTAGCTCGTCATTTAATATTTCTATTGTTTCGTCTTGAAAAGCAACTTTTGCCTCAAGCTCCATTAAACGATTTTCAATTGTGTTCATTTGCTTCTCGTATTGTAAAGTGCTCTGCAATTCCGCTCGAGCTCTCGGTTAACAACGACTTGCCGTTATCTATAAACGTTACATCTAGCACCACAGCCGATTTAGGCTTACTGCCTTCACGTGGTGTGACTTGCCAAGTTTGAATTTT